>LUYY01000122.1 GCA_001603415.1 Bacteroidales bacterium Bact_07
CTTTCTTGTCTTGATACCCAAATGTTTGCGCGCGTCTTCAGACGCGTGCATTTATCGCCCTGAAAGGGCAAATCGAATTAGCCCAGGGTTTTAACCCTGGGTAAAGAGGTATTCAAAATATTTGGCGATGCACGCTATAGCATTCCAAAGAGCAACACCGAACCGTTGCATCGCAAAAGGGAAAGCATTGCAAAGGGCAATTTGCGTGTACTTTCTTGTCTTGATACAAGAAAGAACCAAAGAAAATCAAGGCCGAAAGGCCCAACCCGATGGGTACCCCGGGGGCGGAACTGCCGCGCGATACAATTCGCCCCGCCTGCAGCGGGGCTCATGTGGTATCGCTTACCAGGCCCACCGCCACGTTCCACCCCCGACCCATTGGCGGGTCAGGCCTTTATGCCCCTGTTTACCTCCTCCGCTCCCCTCTCCGTTCAGGAGAGGGGCAGGGGTGAGGTCGGTTTTAAACGAACACCGAACAACAAGCAACGAACAACGTTACCCGCCCCGTAGGGACTTAACATTTACAAATGTTTGCGCGCTTCTTCAGACGCTTGCATTAATAGCCCTGTAAGGGCGAATCACGTTAGCCCAGGGTTTTAACCCTGGGTGTAATGGTATACCAAATATTTGGCGATGCACGCTATAGCATTCCAAAGAGCAACACCTAACCGTTGCATCGCAAATGGGAAAGCATTGCAAAAAGCAGCAGCCGCAAAACACCATATAAATAGTTAAAAAGTCTGCGCCTAATTGGCGGGATTCAAGATTCAAAATTCAAGATTCTCTTACTTCCATCCATCAACATTCAACCAACAACAAAATTGGGTATCACAGATTTGCACAGAGAATACTCAGGGTAACACGGTGTAAATCTGTAACCCCCTTTTACTGTTCTTCTTACCTTTCTCTAACTTCCTCTAACTCCCTTATATTCTAAATTCCTTCGTTTAACGTTTAACGGTTCACGGCTCACTAACTTCCTTTAGCCGTTCACATTTCCTCTAACTTCCTCATATTCCGACTCATTCCGACTCATTCCGAATCATTCCGACTCATTCCGACTCATTCCAACTCATTCCAACTCATTCTCGTATAGCTGTTCTCTAACCCATACTCTTGGCAGGGTGTCAAAATGGCACTGGAGGCTACTAAAACGCGCCATAATGGCTTACTCTCTCTTCTGGCATACAATTCGATAAGGGGTTATTGTGAGTGTGAAAATGAAAATCAACTTAAAATTTAAATACTATGACACTTGTAAGTTTCTACAACCCACTTGCCTCAAGGAGGTCTGGGTACGATCTCGAAAGGTTACTTGATAACTTCGTAAAATCGACAAGCGAGTTGGCTAATGCTCAGATGAGTTATCCTGCTGTAAACATCTATGAGGAGCCCGAGCGTTTCCGCTTGGAGGTTGCTGCCCCCGGCTATACAAAGGACGATTTTAAGGTAAGCATCGATAACGATATACTTAAAATCAGTGCCGATAAACAGAATAATCCGGTTGAGGGCGAAGCATACACCCGCTGCGAATTTCTTGCCGGTTCGTTTGAGCGCACTTTTGTGGTTGGTAAGGCTATTGATACCAACAAGATTGATGCCCGTTACGAGAATGGCATTCTAACAGTTTACCTTGCCAAACGCGATGAGGCTAAACCCCAAAAACCGCGTAGCATTAGCGTTGAGTAATTTATTGTCTGAAACCATTTTGAGCCTGCCCGAATGCACCTAAATTCGGGCTTTTTTATTTTTCTTGGCAATTATTCTTGATACTTTTATCCCAATTTGTTTGCGTTAAGCCCGATTATATGTAATTTCGTACGCAAATTATTTTGAAATACTACTGATATTTAACCGGTTAAGTTTTGAACTATGAATACTGATGAGCTGAACGATCCTAAGGATCAAAACCTCGAGAACATCGAGGGTACGATTGTATCTTCCAATGCCAGCAATCAAACCGATGCTGATAGTGCGAATGATTTGGTCGAAGTTGAAACGGGCAAACCTACGCCCCTTGCCGATGAGGTTTATGATGAGGATCCCAATGAGGAGCTGAAACCCATCGAAATGGACGATGAACATGTCGATTTTGAGGAGGAAGACGAGGATGAAGCTGAAATTGACGAGGAGGACGATGAGCCCCATGTTGATTACTCAAACCTCTCAAAGGATGAGTTGGTTCAAACCCTGAAAGACCTCATTAACAACCGGCCCGTTCAAAAAATTCGCCAAAAGATTGAGAGTATAAAAAGTATTTTCTACCGTAAACATAAGGCCGAGGTAGAAAAACTTAGGAAAGAGTTTGTTGACGCTGGAGGCGACCTTGAGCAGTTCACCCTGCCTGAGGATAATGCTGAAATGCAGTTTAAGGAACTGCTTAAGCAATATCGCGTCAAACGCGTTCAGTATAACAATCAGCTCGAGGAACAAAAACAACATAATCTGGAGCTAAAGTTACAGGTTATTGAAAGAATAAAGGAATTAGTTAATAGCACCGAACCCGTAGGTAAAATCTACTCGGAATTCCGTGAGTTGCAAAAACAATTCCTTGAGATTGGCCCCGTTCCACAGGCAAGCCTGAACGATTTATGGAATAACTACCATCACCATGTACAGGCTTTCTACGATTTTGTTAAGATTAGCAAGGAACTTCGCGATCTCGACTTCAAGAAAAACCTTGAAGCCAAAATTAAACTTTGTGAGCAGGCCGAAGAGCTTTTGCTGGTACCTTCGGTGATTGTTGCTTTCAAGAAATTACAAAAACTCCATGAGCAGTGGCGCGAGGTTGGCCCTGTTCCGCGCGAAAACCAAAACGAGATTTGGGAACGGTTTAAGGAGGCAACTACCAAAATCAACAAAAAGCATCAGGAACATTTTGAAAACATAAAGGAGCAGCAGAAAAAGAACCTTGAGGCCAAAACCGAGCTTTGCGAAAAGGCCGAGGAACTTGCTGCCCAGAACCCAAATACAATTAAGGAGTGGAACAAACTTTCCAAAGAACTGATCGAACTCCAAAAAATTTGGAAAACTATTGGCTTTGCTACCAAAAAGGATAACAACAAGGTTTTTGAACGTTTCCGTAACGCCTGCGATGCTTTCTTTAACAAGAAACGCGATTTCTTTAAGGAGATCAAGGATGTTCAAATGAACAACCTACAGCAGAAAGCTGAACTATGCTTGCAGGCCGAAGCGCTTAAGGACAGCACCGATTGGAAGAAAACCACCGAAGATCTTATCAACCTTCAAAAACGTTGGAAGCAAATTGGCCCAGTCCCCCGTAAGAGTTCCGATGAGATTTGGAAACGTTTCCGTGCCGCCTGCGACTACTTTTTTGAGCAAAAATCGAAGCATTTTGCTTCGGTTGATAATTCTTATGAAGAGAACCTTAAGGCTAAGGAGGCCTTAATTGCCGAGGTTGAAGCCTTTGAGTTTGGCGAGAATATGGAAGAAAACCTTAATGCCCTTAAGGAATTCCAAAGGCGCTGGACCGAGATAGGCTTTGTTCCCATAAAGGTTAAGGATGAAATACAAAAGCGTTTTCGCGCTGCCATCAAAAAGCATTTCGACAAGTTAAATGCCCAGGAAGGCAAGAACAAGGTGGTTCGATTCCAGTCTAAGCTCGAGGAGGCCAAAGCCAACCCTCGCGCCATGTCGAAACTCCGCCAGGATAGGGAGCGCATGTTTAATCGTATGCGCCAACTTGAGAACGATTTAACTGTGTGGGAAAACAACATTGGATTCTTTGCAAAAACCAAAAATGCTGAGGCAATGATCGAGGAGGTTAAACGCAAAATAGAGAGAGCAAAAGAGGAGATTGCCGAACTGAGCGAGAAAATTAAGCTTATTGATAAGATAGAACAGTAATACTTAATACAATGCCACAGGCCTCATCTACTAAATACATTTTTGTTACCGGAGGAGTTGCGTCCTCGTTGGGCAAAGGTATAATTTCAGCTTCGCTGGGTAAACTTCTACAGAGTAGGGGATACTCCGTAACCATCCAGAAACTTGATCCATACATCAACGTTGATCCTGGCACCCTTAACCCCTACGAGCATGGTGAGTGTTACGTAACCGAGGATGGTGCCGAAACCGACCTCGATTTGGGGCACTATGAGCGGTTTATTAGCCTACCCACCTCGCAGCTCAACAATGTTACTACCGGTAAAATCTACCAAACTGTCATCAGTAAGGAAAGGCGTGGCGATTATCTCGGAAAAACCGTTCAGGTTATTCCCCACATCACCGATGAGATCAAACGTCGAATCAAACTACTAGGAACTAAGAATAAACTCGACGTGGTTATCACCGAGATAGGTGGAACGGTAGGCGATATCGAGTCGTTACCTTACATTGAGGCCGTGCGCCAGTTGAAATGGGAATTGGGGCCAAATAATTCGGCTTTTATTCACCTTACCTTGGTGCCATTCCTCTCGGCATCGGGCGAACTGAAAACTAAACCTACCCAGCACTCCGTTAAGGAGTTGCTCGAGAACGGTATTCAGCCCGATGTGCTTGTGCTTCGCACCGAAAAACATTTGAGCGACGACATCCGTCGCAAGGTAGCCCTATTCTGTAACGTTGAACCCGAAGCAGTGGTGGAATCGATCGATGTTAAAACCATCTACGAGGTCCCCCTTCTGATGCTCAAGGAAAAACTGGATCTGACCATTCTTCGTAAGCTTAACCTGCCTGCACCTGAACCCAAACTCGACGACTGGATTAGTTTTGTTAACCGGGTTAAAAACCCAAGCCATACCGTTAAAATCGGATTGGTTGGCAAGTATGTTCAGCTCCCCGATGCCTATAAATCGATTATTGAATCGTTTATACATGCAGGGGCAGCCAACGACTGCAAGGTTGAGCTGGAGCTCATTCAATCCGAGGACATTAATGCTAATAACCTTAACGAGAAACTTGGCCATTTACAGGGCATTCTGGTAGCCCCAGGGTTTGGCCATCGGGGTATTGAGGGTAAAATCCTTTCGGTAAGGTATGCCCGCGAAAACAAGGTTCCATTTTTGGGTATCTGCTTAGGTATGCAATGTGCTGTAATTGAGTTTGCAAGGAATGTGCTTGGCTTAACCGATGCTAATTCCACTGAAATGGTTCGTACTACACCGCATCCGGTTATCGACTTGATGGAGGATCAGAAAGGGATAACCGATATGGGTGGAACCATGCGCTTAGGGGCATATCCCTGCGTGGTTACAAAGGGAACAAACGCCCACAAGGCATACAAAAACCTTGAGGTTAGCGAACGCCATCGCCATCGTTACGAGTTTAACAATAAGTATTTCGATCAGTTTAAAAATGCCGGGATGATCCCTGTGGGTATCAATCCCGATACTAACCTTGTCGAAATTATGGAACTATCAAATCACCCTTGGTTTGTTGGGGTTCAGTTCCACCCCGAGTATAGCAGTACGGTTCTTCGCCCTCATCCATTATTTGTTGATTTTGTCAAAGCTGCAATGAATTTTAACAAATAGGTTTGAGTCCAAAGCATTACCTTTGTGCCACATTTGAGGTAAAGTAAAGTAAAATTTAAACAGACAAATATTTTCTGAAATGGATAGGAATACGGTTATAGGTTTAGTATTGATTTTTCTTATAATGATTGGCTTTGGCTACCTGACTCAGCCTTCAAAAGAGGAGCGTGAGGCTTACCAGCGCAAAGCCGATTCAATTGCTCGGGTTCAGGAGGAACAGCGTCAAATACGACTTGCCGAGGAGCAGGCTCAGGCGTTGCTTTCCGACAGCGCCAAAAAACAGGAAGCCATAGCTCAGTTTGGCTTGTTTTCCGATGCTGCAAACGGAAACAATAAGTTCATAACCCTTGAAAACGACCTGATGAAGGTTACCTTAACCTCTAAGGGCGGGCGAATTTACTCGGTAGAGCTTAAAAAATACAAAACATATTCGGGCGATCCGCTCGTTTTATTTACCGGCGACGAAAACACTTTTGGCCTTCAGTTCTGGGGCGATAATGTTGCCATTAAAACTAATGAGCTCTACTTTACTCCGCAAACTTCCGATAGCATTATCAATGCTTCCTCCGATTCGGTCTCATTAACCATGAGGTTGGCTGCTGCCAATAATGCTTATATCGACTACGTTTACACCATCAAGCCCAACAGCTACATGCTTGGCTTCGATATTAAGTTTAGCGGACTGGAAAAGAATATTGGTAACCGTTTAGGCTATATCGATCTTGTGTGGGATTCAAAACTGTTGCGGCTGGAAAAGGGTTTGGAGAACGAGCGTAACTATACTACTATTGCCTACCAATTCCTGACCGGCGATTACGAGGAATTCAACTCTCGCAGCAAGGGAGATTCAAAGGAACTGAATAACAAGCTTAAGTGGGTTGATTTTAAGCATCAGTTCTTTTCCTCGATTATTGTAGCCAACGACCATTTTGTTAATGCCGATTTAAAGGCAGTTAATATCGACGATGGTAAGCATGTAAAGCAGTTCAGTGCCCGCTTGGCATTGCCTTTTCAGAATAAAGAATCCGAAAGTATTGGTTTGAAGTTGTTCTTTGGCCCAAACCATTACAAGACCCTTAAAGCCTATGATTTAGGTTTTGAAAAGGTTGTACCCCTGGGTAGAAATATTATTCGATGGATTAACAAGTACGTTGTAATTAATGTATTCGATTTCCTAAGCCGATTTATTTCAAATTACGGCTTGATAATCTTTTTGCTTACCATATTCATCAAAATTATTATTTCGCCCTTAACATACAAATCATACCTCAGCTCGGCAAAAATGAGGGTATTAAAACCCCAGGTTGATGAGATAAATGCTAAATACCCAAAGCAAGAGGATGCCCTTAAAAAGCAGCAGGCTGTTATGGCCCTCTACAAGAAGGTTGGGGTTAACCCAATGGGCGGATGTATTCCCATTCTAATCCAGTTCCCCATACTCATTGCCATGTTCCGCTTTTTCCCTGCCTCGTTTGAGTTAAGGCAGCAAAGCTTCCTTTGGGCCGACGACCTTTCGTCGTACGATTCTATCCTTCATTTACCCTTTAATATACCCTGGTATGGCGATCACATCAGTTTATTTACACTTTTGATGGCCGTTTCGCTCTTTATCACTTCAAAGATGAACACCGACCAAATGGGCGACACCAACGCCCAAATGCCCGGTATGAAGTTCATGATGACCTGGATGATGCCTATTATGCTATTGTTGTGGTTCAACAATTACTCGGCCGGCTTAAGTTACTACTACCTGCTGTCGAACGTAATAACCATAGGTCAAACATATCTATTCCGTCGATTTGTCGACGATAAGGCCATACTTGCCAAACTTCATGAAAACGCCAAGAAGCCGGTTACCAAATCGAAATGGCAGCAAAAACTCGAGGATATGGCCAAGCAACAGGAACAACTGAAGAAAAAGAAAGGTAGATAGCTGAATAAGCCGGTCGGTATTGACCGGCTTATTTTGTTTGTGAGGTTTAATTGATGGTAAATGGCAAATGAAAACAGAAAATAGGGGTCTTAAACCAGAATAAAGGCCTGAATACTATACGTTTAGCGGCATACAGTTCTGCATTCTTCTAAATTTATCACATCCTGTGTTTTTTCGGTTAATGTTTAACGAATCACGTTTAACGGACTCTAACTTCATTTAGTTCCCTCGTATTCCGATTATTCCGAATCATTCCGAATCATTCCGAATCATTCCGAATCATTCTCGTTTAACGGTTCACGGTTCACGGTTCACGATTTTGTATTATACATTCTCTTTTGCTTGCCGATACTCCCTTCAATCTGCTTAAAAACATTTTAGAATTCCTCATAATTGCCTATCTTCGAGGCCATAAAAATGCATTTGAATATGCAAATACTTATCCTCAACATCAAGAAATTGGTTCAAGTCGAAGACAAGCCTACGTTATGGAAGGCTGGAAGCGATATGGCCAAGCTGAAAACTATCGATAACGCATACCTCCTGCTCGACAAGGGGTTAATTGCCGATTTTGGTGTAATGTCTAAAGCGCCAGATCTTGCATCGCTCTCTGGCGATGTATTGATATACAATGCATACGGTCGAATGGTTTTCCCTTCGTTTTGCGATTCCCACACACACTTGGTGTATGCCGGCAGCCGTGAGATTGAGTATATCGATAAGATTAAAGGACTCTCATATGAGGAGATTGCTAAGCGTGGCGGTGGTATTTTAAACTCAGCAAAGCGTTTGGCCGAAACCTCTGAGGAAGAACTGTATGATCAATCGCTTTCTCGGATTTACGAAATAATCAATAAAGGAACTGGTGCCGTTGAAATCAAAAGCGGATATGGATTAACCACCGAGAGCGAACTAAAAATGTTGAGGGTTATTCGTAAGTTAAAGGAAACTACACCTATCACCATAAAATCTACATTCCTTGGCGCTCATGCTGTTCCAGCAGAGTATAAGGGCCGGCAAAGCGAATATGTTGATTTGATCATTAACGAGATGATTCCCATGGTGGCCTCCGAGGGGTTAGCCGACTTTATCGATGTGTTTTGCGATAAAGGGTTCTTTACCGTTGAGGACACTGAGCGAATTCTTATGGCGGGCATAAAGTATGGCCTTCGGCCAAAAATCCATGCCAACGAACTCGATTACTCAGGGGGTGTTCAGGTGGGGGTAAAGTACAATGCCCTTTCGGTTGACCATCTCGAATATACCGGCGATGCCGAGATAGCAGCACTTCTTGATTCCGAAACCATGCCCACTCTGCTACCCGGCGCAGCCTTTTTCTTAGGCATGATCGATCCGCCAGTCCGCAAAATGATTAATGCTGGACTTCCTGTTGCTTTGGCCTCCGATTTCAATCCCGGTTCATCGCCATCGGGCGATATGAAATTTGTAATGTCGCTGGGATGTATTAAGTTACGCATGTTACCCGAAGAGGTAATAAATGCAACAACCATAAATGGTGCTTATGCGATGGGCATTTCCGATACTCATGGAAGTATATGTAAAGGGAAGATTGCAAACGTATTTATTACCAAACCTATTCCAAGTTACGAGTATATGCCATATGCATACACATCCGATTTAATTGAAACGGTTATCTTAAATGGTAGAATCCTTAACCAAAAATTATAAGCGTATGAAAAAGGCCTTGTTTTTTCTGGGATTAGTATTGATATCGGCTTGTGCCGAAATATCAATCCCTGCCAATTTCCCTGTTCCACAAGGCAGTGGAAGTAAACCACTCACAAACGCCGAGGTAGTTCAAGGTCTTAAAGAAGCCTTAACGGTTGGGGCAAAGAATTCTACTGGTCTTGCCTCGCAGGTCGATGGGTTTTACAAAAACCCTAAGATTTTTATTCCCTTTCCCCCGGAAGCCGAAAAGGTTCGCAAAACATTGGTCGATGCAGGGTTCTCCAAGCAGGTTGATGAGTTTACCCTAACCCTTAACCGTGCAGCCGAAGAGGCCACTAAGAAGGCTTTACCAATTTTTACCGATGCTATCACAAAAATGTCGTTTACCGATGCCATGGGCATACTAAAAGGCCCCGATAATGCTGCAACCGAATATTTTAGGAAAAACACATCCGACCAGCTGTTTGTTGCCTTTAAACCTGTGGTTCATGAGGCAATTCAAAAGGTAAAGCTTACCTCTTACTGGGAGCCTTTAGCTACAACCTATAATAGGATAACCCTTTTAACTGGAGGTAAAGCCGTAAACCCAAATCTTGACGATTATGTGACCCAAAAGGCTATCGATGGTCTTTTTGTCCTAATTGAGCAGGAAGAGCTAAAAATTCGTAAAGATCCTGCCGCCCGAGTTACGGATATCCTGAAACGAGTTTTTGGAAACAGATAAAAAAGTGAATAATTGTAATCAGAATCTTGAACCCCACCAAGCGCTGCAGGTTCTTGAATTTTGAATTTTGAATCTTGAATTTTGAATTTTGAATCTTGAACCTTTGAACTCTAACAAACACCATAACCATCATGTCACAAAAAAAGTTAATTGAATGTGTGCCCAATTTTTCCGAAGGGCGCGATATGACAATTATTAAGCAGATTACTGATGTTATTGAAGCCGTTGAAGGCGTTAAATTGATTGATGTTGATCCGGGCAAAGCCACAAACCGGACTGTGGTTACCTTTGTTGGAACTCCCGACGAAGTAATAGAGGCTGCCTTTAGGGCAACGCGAAAGGCCATGGAGTTAATCGATATGAGCAAGCACCATGGTGCTCACCCTCGTTTTGGGGCCACCGATGTTTGTCCGCTTGTACCTGTGGCTAACATCACCATGGAAGAGGTGGTTGAGTATGCCCGTAAGTTGGCCAAACGTATTGGCGACGAACTTGGGATTCCTGTTTACTGCTATGAGTTTGCGGCCTTTGAAGAGAAACGTCGTAACCTTGCCAATTGTAGGGCTGGGGAGTACGAGGGCTTACCCAAAAAATTACAGGATCCAGCATGGAAACCCGATTTTGGGCCATCGCAGTTCCTTCCTAAAACCGGTGCCATTGCTGTTGGCGCCCGGAACTTTTTGGTTGCTTATAACGTTAACCTTAATACTACATCAACCCGAAGGGCAAATGCAGTAGCTTTTGATATTCGTGAAAAAGGACGCCCTCAACGTATTGGTAACCCTGTTACCGGTAAGATTGCAACAGATGAAAATGGTAATGAGATATGGATTCCGGGATCGCTCAAGGCTTGTAAAGCTATTGGATGGTTCATCGATGAGTATGGAATAGCCCAGGTTTCCATCAATCTAACCGATATTACCGTTACCCCTATTCATGTTGCTTTCGAAGAGACCTGTAAAAGAGCTGCCGAGCGTGGTTTAAGGGTTACCGGCTCTGAGATTGTTGGTGTTGTTCCTTTAACTGCCATGCTTGAGGCTGGTAAGTATTTCCTGCGTAAACAGCAACGATCGCTTGGAATTCCTGATAGGGAAATCATTAAAATTGCAGTTAAATCGATGGGTTTGGATGAACTTTATCCATTTGACCCCGATAAGAAAATCATTGAGTATATCCTCGAGGAGAAAACTGGCAAGCGCTTGGTTGACAAAACACTCGAAGGATTTACTCAGGAAACCGCATCGGAATCGCCAGCGCCGGGTGGCGGATCCATTTCTGCCGCTATGGGTGCATTTGGGGCAGCACTTGCCACCATGGTGGCAAATCTCTCATCTCATAAACCCGGTTGGGACGACCGCTGGGAGGAGTTCTCCAATTGGGCTGAAAAGGGTAAGTTCTACATGGAACAGCTCATTAAAATGGTCGATGAGGATACAGCGGCTTTCAACCGCATAATGGATGCCTTTGGCTTGCCCAAGGGAACCGATGAGGAAAAGGCTGCCCGTACAAAAGCCATTCAGGATGCTACCCTGTATGCCATTGAGGTGCCATTTCGGGTTATGAACCTTTGCTATGAATCGATGGAGGTGATAAAGGCTATGGCCGAACATGGCAACCCTAACTCAGTTTCCGATGCAGGTGTTGGTGCGCTGGCTGCACGCTCAGCGGTAATGGGGGCTTTCCTTAATGTGAAGATTAATGCTTCAGGTTTGAAGGACAAGGATAAAGCCAACGAGTTTATCAGTAAAGGTACTGAGATAGTGAAGAAAGCACAACAAATGGAATCTGAAATTCTTGCTATTGTTGAAAGTAAGATACAGGCATAAGTATATTGATACTAAATAAAGGGCGCATTTTGCGCCCTTTATTTACTTCGTAAATGTTGTTTAAAACCTAAATCCGAAGGTAAGTAAAACTCTACTGTCCCTTACTTTATTTGTTGCGCTGGGAATATTATAGTCGTAAAAAACGTACTTGATGTCCTGAAGTGTTCTCAGGTAAGCAAAGTCAATTGATACGTTTCCTGATCTGTAACCAATTCCACCAGAAAATTGCTTAATGTTTGATTTGTCGTTCAGGAAACCTGATTTATAGGGCGAAGGATAATAGGCATAACCGCCTCTTAGGGATATGTCGCCTAACTTATATTCGCCACCAAATCGTAGGTTTGTAACATTTTTAAAAGTATTTCCCATCTGGCTGTTTAAATCCCAGAATGTATCACCATCGCCACCGCGACGGAAACGCATGGCAGAGTAATCGAGATGTTCAACATCGATACTAATCAATCCCTTTTGCATTATTACAAATGCAATGCTTCCGGTAACCTTCATTGGTGTCTCAAAGTGATAATCGTATCTTCCCAAGGGACTGTTGCTCTGGAAGTAAACTGGGGTACCGGTTGTATCGAAGTCCGTTTTTATAGATGACGAGAATGCATCGTCGAAGCTATAAAATGTAGGGGTATGAAGCGATAATCCTATACGTACTTCGGGAACCGGAATGTAAATACCGCCAATTTTCAGGTTGAAACCCGATCCTTTTGTTTCGATATACTGCTTGTAATCTAAGCTGTAAAATCGATCACCGTTTGGTCTGGCGGGATTGCTTCCCTTTGCCTCTTCAACATACGTTGAGTTGAATATGTAGTTAAAATCAGTAATGCCCAGTGACGCTCCCAAGTACAATTTATTCGAAATGTTGAGACCAAAAGCAGTTGTAAACTCGCCCGAACCACCCTCGGTTGTTGTTATGTTTTTATAGTTAACAGAATCCTGCAGATAAATTGCTGGTTCGTAGGTGCCAGTTCCAGAATCATATTGGTAAAGTAACCATGTATTCCATGCCATTATCGATTCCCATGCGCCACCTCCAAGTGAATTAAAGGGGTTGTAGTTGGTGTTTGGTTCAAGTTCAGTAGGTGTGTATTTCCCATTGGTAATTGCAGAAAAGTAATCCATTATGGAATACTTATTAAAACCACCAAATGTGATTGCATTTGAATGGAAGTCGTTGGTGCGGTTGTAGCCGAATGAAAGGTTGTAGGCCAGGATGCCTTTTTCTTCCGACTTGTAAGGTTTGAACGACATTACAAAGCCCAAATTGTCGAGGTAAAGCCTATTCTTGTTATCCGATGCTGATTCCCCTAAAAAGGTAGAGTTGACCTTTTGGGTTTTAAACGATGGGGTAATGGTAAATTCACCCGATTTGTAAACGCCAACCCCAGCAGGGTTTACCCCTATCGATGTAAAATCGGCGCCCAGTGCACCAAATGCACCACCCATCGATACAAAACGGGCTGTTCCGTTATTGATTGTTTGGCTGAATCTAAGTCCATCAGCAAGGTTTTGGGCATTGAGGTTATATGTCGTAACAGAAAGCAAAGCCACCAAACTGCTTATTATTAGTTTGTTCGATTTCATATTCATGATGGTTATGTTTACAAGTTGTTATGATGTGAAAAAAGGGAGAGGATTTCCTCTCCCATGAGGTGCTTGTCTAAAACTATCGTCTTCTTGTTGTTGAACTTCCGCTAGAACTGCTACTCGATGAACTGCTACTTGATGAGGAGCGAGATACTGATGGGCTGCTGCTACCCGATGAACTTCCACTTGAACTCCTTGGGCGATCATAGTCATAGCTGCGGGTTGAAGGTTGCGATGTTGAAGGGGTGCTAACCCTACTGGGACGATTATAGGTAGGTGTGGATGTCCTTGTCGGTGCAGTTGTTGATGGGGTACGTCCAATCGTTGACGAAGTAGAAGGATTTTCTACTCTGCGACTGCTGTTATATTCGCCCGAAGAACTTGAACGAGGCCTTTCGTAAGTAGGTGTTGTCCCCCTACGGGTGGGTTCTGATATGCCTATATCTCGGGTGGGTCTATTTGTCCTGGTTGTTAAGTATTCGCCTGTTTCATAGGTAGTTCTGGTTGATGTACCATCTCTTCTTATAACAGTTTGAGTGCCAGTAGTAGAGCTACGCCCTTCACCTCTGTGTGTTTCGTATGTAGGAGCAACTCGGGTTTGTGTTTCACGGGTAGTTACAATAGGGTTTGTACCCGAGGCAACATCGGTTCTGTTTCTTCGTGTTGTCAATATTTGTCCATCGGTAGGTGAAATAGCAGTGCTCCTTCCTCCTTCATATTGTTCAGTATTGTTTATGGAATTTCCTCTGCGGCCATAGTAGTAATTGCTGCTATTTGGGGTGTATTTATCCCAGTAATAGGTTGCGTCGTACCAACCTGACCAGTATGCATTGCCCACAGCATAAGGAGAGTAGTACCATGGATTGTAATACCACGGGCTGTAATACCAAGGATCCCAGTAATAACCAAGGTAGAAAGAATTCCATGGGTTATACCCCCATCCGTAACCGAATCCAAAGTATAAACCCGTTCTTGGCCAGCCAAAGGAGTTGTAAATGTACCATGGCTCAACCCAGATGTTGCTACCCATTACTACTACTCTGTAATACGATGGGTCGTATGCCTGGGCATAGCGCCAATCGTCGGAGTAATATGTACTCCAATCCTCAAGCCCGTAGCGTGGATCTTCAAATCCTTTTAACCTACGTTCGTACGACTCCTGGTAGCTATCGGAAAGTATTCTACGGTAAGGGTTGGGATCTTCTGCTTTATAAATAATGGTATCGTTTTTGCTGCTATCCTCAAGTGCCTTTAGCGCTTCAGCAAATTTGCCATCCATTTTACTGTATTGTTGCTGTTTTTCAGAAGGTGCAGCATGTTGCTCGCTGGCAACTTCAACTTTTGTAGTTTTTGGTTTAGTGCTTCCGTATATTTCATCATCCCACGATGATGTCTTGTTTACCTGCAAGCCTGCTGAGCATGATGCCAGCATGATTGCCGCAATTGTAAACAGTGAATTTGAGAACCTTCGTTTCATATGCACCTCCTAATTGGTCTTAGTTTATTATTCAATTTTATTAATTACTTTTGCCAATGTTTTAGCATGTTATTTACTACAAAAATCATTCCAATTACTTTGTATGGCAAAGGAAATTACAAGTAGAAGCGAAAATTATTCGCAGTGGTATAACGATATCGTGGTTAAGGCAGGGTTGGCTGATTACTCTGCGGTACGAGGGTGTATGGTTATAAAGCCATACGGATATGCAATTTGGGAAAAAATGCGCGACCAACTGGACAGGATGTTTAAGGAAACAGGCCATCAAAATGCATATTTCCCATTATTTATCCCAAAATCATTCTTCAGTCGCGAGGCTGCTCACGTTGAGGGTTTTGCCAAGGAATGTGCTGTGGTAACCCACTATCGCCTTAAAAATGATCCCAATGGAAAGGGTATAATTGTTGATGAGGATGCTAAGCTCGAGGAAGAGCTTATTGTTCGCCCTACATCGGAAACCATTATCTGGAACACTTATAAAACCTGGATCCAATCGTATCGCGATTTACCCATTCTGATTAATCAGTGGGCTAATGTAGTGCGGTGGGAAATGCGTACCCGCTTGTTCCTTCGTACTGCCGAGTTCCTATGGCAGGAAGGCCATACCGCTCACGCAACTATGGACGAGGCTGTTGAGGAGGCCGAGCGTATGATTAATGTGTACGCTTCTTTTGCCCGCGAATGGATGGCTATGCCGGTATTGGTTGGGAGAAAATCGGAATCGGAACGCTTTGCGGGTGCTGTCGATACCTATACCATCGAGGCACTAATGCAGGATGGAAAAGCCTTACAGGCAGGCACCTCGCACTTCCTTGGACAGAATTTTGCCAAGGCATTCGATGTTAAGTTTCTAAATAAAGAAGGACAACAGGAGTACGTTTGGGCTACTTCGTGGGGGGTTTCAACCCGCCTTATGGGTGCTCTGGTAATGACCCACTCCGACGATAATGGGTTGGTTTTACCCCCTAAACTTGCTCCCACTCAGGTTGTTTTTGTACCCATTTACAAGAACGACGAAGAACTTTCAACTATCACCCAGGTTGTTGAAAAGCTTAGGGCACAACTTCACTCAAAGGGTGTCACAACCTATTACGACAATAGGGATAACTATAAGCCCGGGTTTAAGTTTGCTGAACATGAGATGCGTGGTGTTCCTGTAAGGGTTGCCATTGGTCCAAAAGATATTGAGAAGGGAACTGCCGAGGTTGCTCGCCGCGATACCCTTCAAAAACAGTTTGTTGCACAAGAGCACCTTACCGATACAATAGTCGCTTTGCTCGACGACATCCAGCAGAACCTGTACAAGCGTGCTTTGGAATTTCGTGAAAGTAGCACCGTAAAGGTCGATTCGTACGATGAGTTCAAGAAAGTAATAGCCGAAAAGGGAGGCTTTGTAATGGCTCACTGGGATGGAACGCCTGAAACCGAGGCTTTAATCAAAGAGGAAACCAAAGCAACTATTCGTTGCATCCCACTCGATATGCCCGAAGAAGATGGAAAATGTATTGTTACAGGCAAACCATCGAAACGAAGGGCTATTTTTGCTCAGGCTTACTAATTTTTATTCAATATTTTAAAAAAAAGGCTGCTTTTGGCAGCCTTTTTTGCTTTGCTTACTTTTGATATTTGATGTATATTTGAAATTCTTAAACTAAGTT
>LUYY01000123.1 GCA_001603415.1 Bacteroidales bacterium Bact_07
ATGTTTGGGATGAGTATAAAACTGAATACTCCGGCAATGGCAATCATCTCAAAAAGATGACCAATATGCATTACCTCGGTTTGGGAATATCCCGTAAAGTATGAAAGTCCAATGACCGCTCCCAGAACGGCCACCATGGCCAGGAGGTATGCCCAAAGGTTTTTGTAAAGTAAACCCGACAAACCTGTCCAGTCGTACTGAGCGGTTAACCATCGCCTAAGCGACATCATCAACTCTCCCGGGTTGGCTTGTCTGGGGCAATCGGTGCTGCACTCACCACAGTAGTAACAAAGCCATGGCTTTAACGACGATTTAAGTTCATCCTCCAGTCCAAGCGTACTGTATCGAATTAGTTCGCGAGGAAAAGTTTCATCGTTAGTTGAGAGTGAGCATATGGCTGTGCAGTTTCCGCAGTTAAAGCAAAGATTAAAATCTTTTGCTCCGAATTTTGTTATTTCGTTCGCAAAGTTTGGATTTATAGTGGGCATAACTATTGTTTTTTCGGTTTATACATATTGTATGATTCATCATCGTTTAAGCCGGCGGGTTCCACTATGCCATACCTGTTCATGGTCATAAGGTGATAGGTAATCAATTCTTTAGCCAGCGCCGATTTGTCGGATATTTGGGGTATAGTCAAAGGTTCACCATTAAAGCAGGAGAGTATTTTGTTCCATTCCTCAGGGTATTCCTTCATTCCAACGTGGGTGGGTTCGGTTTCCTCTTCGTGTTGGGTTTCGCTTTGCTTGATTTCAGCTTCGGCAGCAAAGCCTGCAATCATTGATTCGATGCCTTGGTTTGAATACTCAGCAATTTCGATAGCATCGCTAGGACAAACTGGGGCGCAAATGCCACACCCTTTACAGGTGGCAATATTTACTTGGGCTACCATTTTACCATTCATTTCAAGGGGTTTAATGGCATCGTATTCGCAAACCTCGGCACACTTTCCACACCACAAGCAGGCTTCAGCATTCACTCTTGC
Organism: Bacteroidales bacterium Bact_07; assembly: GCA_001603415.1. GTDB lineage: Bacteria > Bacteroidota > Bacteroidia > Bacteroidales > Tenuifilaceae > Tenuifilum. The sequence continues at coordinate 986 of LUYY01000123.1, forward strand.
CACAATGGGTTCAAGTGCAATTTTCCCTTTTTGAAGCAAAGCGTTAATTTTAGCAACACCCGCAAGTGCCGATTGCACTGATTCGCTTATGTTCTTAGGCCCTTGGCAAGCCCCGCCGATGTAAACACCATTTATTACAGTCTCAACAGGTCGGAGTTTAGGGTGAATCTCGTTGAAAAACTTATCATTCCCAATAGGGATTTTCAGCTTTTCCGAAATTTGGTTGCTATCGGAACGGGCAACCATGCCTGTTACCAGAACCACTAAATCGGCTTTTAGGGCTATTTCCTTCTTTGAAGTAAGGTAATCCTTTACCTTTACAACCGGGTAGCCATTTTCCACCTCAATTATAGGCGGTTCTTTTTCTTCAAATTTAAGGTAAACATCACCGTTTAACGAAGATTGTCGGTAAAGTAATTCCTGTTTACCATACGTTCTAATATCGCGGTAGAAATGGAATGCTTTTACTCCGTTAAACCTTTCGTGTACTCTAACTGATGAGTGAATGGCAGCGGTGCAACAAAAGCGAGAACAATACCTGTTAGGCCCTTTGGATTGCCTATTGCCTACGCAGTAAATATATGCAATGTTTTTAACCGGCCTACCCTCAATTATTAGTTCAGTGGTATTATTTTCAATTAGTTGATTAAATTCCTGAAGGGTGATAACCCTTTGGGTTTGACCAAAACCATATTCATTTTTAGTGGGTTGATAAAAATCGAAACCGGTTGTAACCAGAACTGCACCAACGTTTAGCTTTAAAAGATTACCGTCAACATTGACATCTATTGTAAAATTTCCGATGCTTCCCGATACTTTTTCGAGGGTTGCTTTTGTGAAAAGATTGATCTGGCTTAAACTTTTTACTTCGTTTAAAAGCCTTTGGGTAAGGGTTTTCCCATCTTCGCCAGTCATAAAGAGTTTGCCACTCTGTGCAACTCTTCCGCCCACCTGCTCTTCCTTTTCAATGAGGTAAACGCTATTCCCTAATCGAGCTAGTTCAATGGCAGCACGCATGCCGGCCACACCAGCGCCAATTACAGCAACGGCTTTTTGGGCTTCAATTTCAATATTCTCAAGCGCTTCAGAGTAAGCAACCCTGTTGATTCCAGCTCTAACCAGTCCATAGGCCTTAACGGTTGCGTCAAGGGGTGTATCGGAGTGAGCCCATGAGCATTGCTCGCGAACATTTACCTGAACATAGTTGTAAGGGTTTATTCCCGCTCTCAGTGCTACATTTCGGAAAGTGTGGGTGTGAAGTTTAGGCGAACACGAGGCAACTACAATTGCATCGAGTTGTTTTTCCTGAATGTCCTGTATCATCTCCTTTTGATTGGAATCGGAGCAGGCAAACATCACATCCTTGGAGATAACAACATTATCCTCGTTTGCTATAAGCTTGCTAAGCTGTTCAACATCTACGTAATCGGAGATGTTCCCGCCACAGTGGCATATATAAACTCCTATTCTTTGCTTCATGGTTTGCTGAAGTTTCGATGTGTATGGTTTAATGTGATAATGTGTTGATATAGCTGGCTGCTTCGGCAGCAGCAGATCCTGCCGATAGAATAGAATCGGGTATATCTTTAGGCCCCGATGCTGTTCCGGCTACAAATACGCCTGGAATGCTTGTTCGGGCTGGGTTTGCCAATTCATCTATTTGCTTAATGAATTTTTGTTCATCGAGTTCAAGAGTTGCATTGCTGAAGACCCTTGTAATGGAGTTGTTGGGCAATACACCAACCGAAAGAACCACCAAATCGTGCTTACTTTCCTTTAACTTTCCGGTAGTTACATCTTCGTAACGGAGTATTAAATCGCCGTTAGGTTGGTCTTTGGGAAAGATTTTGGCAATACGGCCCTTGATAAAATTTACACCCATCGATTTGGCTTCCTGAAAGAACTCATCGTAACCCTTACCAAATGCCCTAATATCCATATAGTATATGGTGATATCGGCCATTGGCAAAGCCCCCATGAGCAATTGGGCCTGCTTGATGGAATACATGCAGCAAATTTGGGAACATATTGGGTTGTTGGAGCATTCACCACTACAGCTCATAACGTTTTCAAGGCTTGAGTCCCTTGAGCCAGTGCATAGAATGTATGCAATTTTATCGGGTACCTTACCATCGCCGGGGCGGAGAACATTATTGAATGGACGGGTAGGGGCAATAAGCCTATCCATTTGCATGGCATCTATTACATTGGGATAAATGCCATAACCGTATTGTGGTTTATGTTCAGGCTTAAAGAGCTTAAAACCAGTTGATACAATAACCGTTTTGGCATCAACTGTTACTAGTTCGTCCTTTTGGCTAAAATCAATGGCATCGGCTGGGCATGCCGTTTTGCATTGGTGGCATTCGCGGCAATTGCTGCAATCCAAACAGCGCTCAGCGCTTTCTTTGGCTTGTTGTTCTGTAAGGGTTAACTCAACATCAAGAAAATCCTTTACTCTTTCAGCTGGTTCCCGATAGGTATCGTTTACAGGTCGTTTTAATGGTGCGTTTCGGTTGGCAATAATCTCATTCTTGTCAGCAGCAGGGAGTTTTTCGCCAAACTCAAAGTTTTCGATATCTGCACCAGTTAAAAACTTATCGATATAAAATGCAGCCCTTTTGCCTTGTCCCGCTGCTTCAATGATGGTTGAAGCGCCACTTACGGTGTCACCTCCGGCAAATACATAAGGTATCTGGGTTTGGAGTGTTTTGTTGTTTACTTTTATTGTACCGCCTTTGGCAAGTTCCAAATCGTTTGCAAATGGTTCGGTTGATGGCTGTAAACCAATTGCTTCAATAACCATATCGGCTTCAACCAGGTAGTTTGAACCTTCAACAGGAATAGGACTTCTACGTCCGCTTGCATCGGGTTCACCAAGTTTCATTTTAACCAATTCAACCGTTACCAATTTCCCATTTTGTCCAATGAAACGGATTGGGTTGCAACGAATCTCAACCCTAACGCCTTCTTCTTCGGCTTCTTTGATTTCAGGAGCAAAACATGGCATTTCCTCTCGGCTACGACGGTAAACAACGGTAACTTGCTCTGCTCCCAGTCGAAGAGCTGTACGGGAAGCGTCAATGGCTGTGTTTCCACCTCCAACTACTATCACCTTTTTCCCGTTGAGGTCGTATTTATCGCCAATATTAACGTTTCTTAGAAAGTCTAAACATCCTACTACTCCATGGAGTTCCTCGCCTTCGATGTGCATTTTGCTGCTTTGGTGGGTTCCAACAGCAATAAACACAGCATCAAAGCCTTGCTGTTTTAGTTCAGCAATGCTCTCAATTCTTTTATTACACTCAATTTCAACTCCAAGCGATGTAATATTTTTGATATCCCTTTCAACAATTGCTTTTGGCAATCGATACTCGGGAAGTGTAAGCATAAGCATTCCTCCTGGTTTAGGGGCTGCTTCAAATATTTTTACCTTGTGCCCTTTCAGGGCAAGATGGTATGCTGCCGTTAAACCTGCAGGGCCTGAACCAATAATGGCTACCCTTTTGTTTGTATTTACCTTAATTTCACGAGCCGGGGGTTCGGGGAATTTGTTGTAGTAATGCTCAGCAAAGAATCGTTTGATACGTCTGATATCCACTGCGCCTTCAAGACTACCCCTGGTGCATTCGCCCTGGCATGGGGCGTAGCAAGCACGACCAAGACTTCCGGGTATAGGAATATCTTCGAGATGAAGGTTCATGGCATCTTCGTACTGGCCATTTCGGACAAGCGAAACATATCCGTATGGTTTTACACCACCCGGGCAAGCGCTTATGCAAGGGGCCGATGTTCCATTACGGTCAATTGCAGCAATGCGAGGGTTTGCCAAACTAAATGGAATGTAGGCAACCTTTCGGCCTGCTAATTGGGTATTATACTCATCGGGCCTAACCTCAGGGCAAGCAAATTCGCATTGCTGGCAGCCTGTACAGGCCTCGGGTTTGACGTATCGTGCCCCGTGGTTAACTTTTATTGTAAAAGCCCCATTCTGTTTTTGAATTTCTTGCACTGTGCTGTTTAGCATCACCTTTATATTGCTATGCCTAGCCGTTTCGGACATTTTAGGGGTGGTGATACATGCTGCACAGTCGAGGGTGGGGAAAACCTTGCTGAGCTGTATCATTTTTCCGCCTATGGAAAGTTCTTTTTCTACCAACAGAACTTTATAATCCATATCGGCCAGACTGAGAGCTGCTTCCTGACCGGCAATTCCGCCACCAATTACTAGCGCATCGTATTTTTTTTCGGTTGTCATTTTTGACCTAATTTGGTTAAGTATTTGGCTTAGCTTATGCTAAGAATTACTTGCAATTTCATTTTTTACACTGCCCAACTCCGATAAAATCTTCGAAAATGTGCCCATGTGATTAACAAATGGTTCAGCACATACCGAGCAGATGGCAGCCATGCGTATTCTCTTGGTATTGATATTGCGTTCCTTCATGAGCCGTTGGGCTTCAACAATTATATTGTTGGTGTATTCGGCACATTTCGGGCTGTACGAACATTCATGCCCGTCGGCTGCTATAAACACTCCATCGAACCCCTCCTCAAAGGCTTTCATAATCCAACGCGGTTTAACTCCCGATGAACAGGGAAGGCTTATAACATAAACCTTCGGGGAGTAGTGGAGTTTTCGTAACCCCGCCTGATCAATTCCCGGGTCAGATATCTTATCGGTAGAGAATACCAGAATTTTTGGTGCGTAGCCTTCGGTTTTCATATTTTATAATTTTAAAAAGATAAAAAGCGCGAAAAGGACTTAGCCCTTTCGCGCCACTTGTGTTAAGCTTTCTTTAAAAACAAACGGAAATAGCTGTCTTCCTCAATGATTCCCAGAAACTCGTGTTCCATTTTTTCGCACCATTTGGGTATATCATTTTTGGTACCTTCATCGGACGACAGTACTTCAAGAATCTCGCCCGATTCAATTTCGCCTACCGCTTTTTTTGCAGCAAGCAGTGGCCCGGGACACGATGTGCCACGTGCATCAACGGTTTGGGCTACATTTAACTTTTTAAGTTCATCAGCATTCATAATTATTCAGTTTAAAATGGTTGATTTTTCTAATAGGTTAACACTGCTTTAGCCAATAGCGATTCGGTTATTACAGTCCCAGCAGAGATAAGGGTTGAGCCTTCAATGAGTTCATTTTCAGCAATACCTCTCTCCTTCACACACGGTGTGCAAAGCAAAAGTTTTCCACCATTTTCAAGGAAAATATTCATCAATTCCTTGAGAGGCATTAGCCCTGGTGCTTTTACATTCTCTATGCATCCACCTTTTTTGGCTATCAAAACACCTGCTGCTTGGAGAATCACGGTTACTTCTACATCCATTGTTAGAGCAGCTGTGGCCATTACAAATGGAAGAGTAACCTTTTCCTGATTATCTGGACCATTTGTAACAATAATAACCAGCTTCTCACTCATAGTCATATAGCTTTGGTTGGTTTACCCTTATATGAAAAATTGTATGCTACTTTCGCTTGCTTCTGCTACAAATGTTGCAGCACCGGCGTAGCTTAAGTGAGGGTAATCAATAATTTCCTCTTTCTTGAAACCCATAAGGTTCATGGACATTTCACAAACTATAATCTCAATGCCCAACTCTGCGGCTTGTTTAAACATTTCGTCAAGCGACATTACGTTTTGTTTGCGCATCAGAAACTTAATCATAGCTGGTCCCATGCCCATCATATTCATCTTAGAGAGCTTAAGCTTATTACGCCCCTTTGGTAGCATTAAGCCAAACATCTTGGAAATAAAATCCTTTCCATGGGCTTTTTTCTTTTGGTCCCTAAGGGCTGAGAGTGCCCAGAAAGAGAAAAACAGTTTAACTTTAGTATCGCTGGCAGCGGCCGCCAACGAAATAATCATTGTGGCCAAAATTTTGTCCAAGTCGCCCGATACTATTGCTATCGACAACTGATCTTTACGATTTTTTTCAAGCTTTCCAACCCTTTTTTTTAGGTCTTCGAGCTGCTTGAGCATTTCTTCTTCCATAGTGATGACGTATTTGGTTGGTTTTGTTATTTAAATAACAATTCAAAAATACCCTGTTACGCAATTGGTTGTGTAAAAATAGGTGTGAGATATACTGTATATAAATGTGATATAAATCACATATTATGCTATATTTGAAAAAAAATAGAGTATATGAAACCCGATTGCAAGTTTTGTAAGATGAAATCGCCGGCAGCTGAGTTACTTAAGCCCGATGAGATTGATACGCTTGAGCAAAATTGTGCCCAGGTAAAATTCTCCAAAGGCGAAACAATTTTTAGGGAGGGCACCTTCGCAACCAATATCGTTTACTTACGCGCAGGGCTTGTAAAAATCCATATGAAAGGCCCTATAGGCGAGAAAATACTAAGGTTAAATAAAGCACCTGCTTACCTTGGCTTGCCAACAACTTTTGGCGATAGGGTTAACCACTACTCTGCAACTGCAATTACCGAATCGGAGGTGTGTTTTATCTCACTCGATGCCTTTAAAAATTTTATTTACTCCAATGGAAATTTTGCTTACGAAATAATTATGGATCTATGTAGGAGCGAGTTAGCCGATTTTCAGAGATTTACCAATCTATCGCAAAAACAACTACCGGGTCGTATAGCCGAGTTACTGCTTTGTTTTTCAAATCATCTTTTTAAATCAAATGCTTTTGAATTGCCTCTTAGTATAACTGAGCTGGCAAATTTTGTTAGTGCTTCACGCGAAAGCGTTAGTCGCCAGTTTTCTGAACTGAGCAGGCTGGGCATTATTGAATTAACACACGATAAAAAGTTAACAATTTTGCGAAAGGATATGCTCGATAAAATTAGCACTAATGGGTAATTGGTCCATCTTACTAAACTATTTTCATTAATTTCCCCATAAAATTATTGACTTCCCTAAACTTTTTTTGTAAATTTATGTTTTATTAAACAAGAATAATTCCTAAATAAGATGGAATACAATGAACTAATTAAAGTGCTTTCCGACAAGGGATTAAAGGTAACACCCCAAAGGGTTGCCGTGCTTGAAGCTCTGTATGAGATTAAAAACCATCCATCAGCTGAGCAGATTAGGCAAAAGTTGCACGCCCGGTATCCGAGCATTGCCATTGGGACTATTTATAACATACTGGATACATTCTGCGAGCAGGGAATTATAAAAAAGGTAAAAACCGATAGCGATTTTGTTCGGTACGATGTGGATATGGAAAGACATCACCATATATACTGTGAGAACTGCAACCATATTGAAAACTATCACGACCCGGAACTCGATGAGTTGCTTAAAAACTACTTTGAAAAAAAACGTATTCCTAACTTTCAGATCCACGATTTTAACCTGCAAATAATTGGTCGATACGCTGAACACCAAAATAAACCAAACCAAAACAATTAAACTATGGGAAAAGAAGGAACAAGAATAGCATCGGTTGATGTAGCTAAACTACTCGAGATGCTTAACGCAGCCCTGGCCGAAGAATGGCTGGCATACTACCAGTACTGGATTGGCGCAAAGGTTATGGAAGGCCCCATGCGGAGCGAGATAGAGCCTGAACTTTTATTGCATGCCAATCAGGAACTTAACCATGCCGTAATGGTTGCTAACCGTATAATCCAGCTGGGCGGAACGCCCTTGTTGCATCCAAACGACTGGTTCAAGTATGCCGGTTGCAGCTACGATGCACCAGTTGACCCTTACATTGAGGCAATTCTTGAACAAAACCTAAATGGCGAGCGTTGTGCCATACGAAGGTATAATGAGATTGCTACATTCACCAATGGCAAGGATCACATTACCCACCAAATGGCAACGCAAATACTTGCCGAGGAAACCGAGCATGAGAATGATATAGAGGAATGGATAATCGATATTAATCGAATGAAGGAAGAAATCAGGAAGTTCAAACTGTAAATCAATATGTTTAACCTTTAAAACAAGTAAAAAATGGAAGAAAATCAAGTAATTGCGATGCCACGTATTGGCGACAAGGCGCCTGAGTTCAAGGCTGTAACCACTCAAGGCGAAATCAATTTCCCTGCCGATTACAAGGGAAGTTGGGTTATTCTGTTTAGTCACCCTGCCGATTTTACGCCGGTTTGTACTTCGGAGTTCATGACCTTTGCTTCAATGGAGCAGAAGTTCAATGAGGCAAACTGTAAACTGGTAGGTCTGTCAGTTGATGGTCTATATAGCCATATAGCCTGGCTGCGTACCATTAAGGAAAAGATTGAGTATAAGGGAATGAAAAACGTTGAGGTAAAGTTCCCTTTGATTGAGGATATTACCATGGAGGTTGCCAAGAAGTACGGAATGATTCAACCCGGCGAGAGCAACACTAAGGCTGTTCGCGCTGTTTTCTTTATTGATCCCAAGGGAATTATCCGAACCATTATCTACTACCCGCTTAGCTTAGGGCGCAACTTCGAGGAACTTTTCCGTGTGCTCATCGCTCTGCAAACTGCCGATGAGTTTGGTATAGCCACTCCTGCCGATTGGCAGCCCGGCGACGATGTAATTGTTCCACCTGCCGGTTCCTGTGGTACAGCTAAGGATAGAATGGAAGGTAAGGCCGATGATATGAAATGTTACGATTGGTTCTTCTGCACCAAAAAGTTGGATAAGGATACGGTGTTGAAGAAAATTCTTAAGAAATAGTAGGGTCTTGTATAACAAAAAAACGGCTCAATATTTTGAGCCGTTTTTTTTTAGTATTTTTTGAAGTGTTCGTTAAACGCCTTGATATTAAAATTTTCGCTTACATTATCATCGAGACTGAATACCCTATAGTACGATGCGTTATCCTTAATGGGTGGAATGTAATCGAATTCATAGTAGGCGTTTAGCTTAAACTTGCTTTGCCCGTTATTCGATTCTGGAACTTTAATACACTTGCAGCGATTCATGGTTCAGGTTTTTTAAGTTTAGGTTGATAGTTATGGAGTTACTTTATTTGGTTCAGAAACTTATAGGTGAGAATTTTGTAAAGAAGTTTAGCTGCCAGAAAATCTGAGGCCTTATCATCGGTATTGGGGCAGAGCTCAACTATATCGAATCCCACGAGGTTACGTTTTTCAATAACCTTTCTGAGGAATTTAAGGGTAGGGTACCACATAAGCCCACCGGGCTCAGGTGTTCCGGTACTTGGTAGTATCGATGGGTCAAAACCATCAAGGTCGATGGTTAGGTAAACATTCTCGGTTAACAGGTCAATGGCTTGGTCCATCCAGTCGTCGCAGTTTACTATTTTGTGAGCCCAAAACACTCTATTGGGGTCAAGGTTGGCTTTTTCACCGGTATCCATACTGCGAATACCTACCTGAACAATGGGGCAAAGCTCTTTTGCCCGAGCCATAACACAAGCATGATTGTTTTTGCTTCCCTCGTAGGAGTCGCGCAGGTCGGTATGGGCATCTATTTGAAGTACTGAAAGGTTTTTGTATTTCTGGGCATGGGCCTGAATGGTTCCAATGCTAACGCTGTGTTCGCCACCAATGATTACAGTAAATTTACCTTTTTCAATCAGGTTGAGAGTACGTTCCTTAACTGCCTCAACCATTGCTTCGGGTGAACTATCTTCGGTTATAGGGCTATCGGTATATATTCCAATTTTATAGACCTCGCTATCGGTCTCAATATCATAAATTTCCATGTTAGCCGAGGCATCGAGCAATGCCTTAGGTCCTTTATCGGCTCCTTTTATCCAGGTACTGGTTCCATCGTAAGGTACTGGAACAATTGCCACTTTTGAGGTTTCAAATTCACAGTAGGGTTTAGGTAAATCGCCGTAGTGGATCATAGGTATATGCTTTCAAATTTCCCGCAAAAATACTAAAAAAAATGATTTGAAGTTTAGGTGAGGGGTGTAGTACTTAAACCTCAATTGTGAGCTGTTAAGTGGAAACGGTTAAAGGTGTTGGGTTATTTGAAAGGACACTAAACTTATTGATAATGTAGTTCAACCATCAAATGATTTATCATCATTGAGTTATGCAAAGAACTACTATACCAACTTTATTTTCATTTTAAAGAATCACCTAACAGCAAAAAAGTTTAACAAAAAAGGCACTCGTAATGAGTGCCTTTGAGAGGTGATAGTAAACATTATCAGTTAGTTTCCCATACATGGGCCTAACCCCATTCCGAGTCCCGGGCCACCATGCATATTTCTTCCTTGTCCTCTCATCCCTTTTCCCATTTTGCCACGAGTGTTAAAAATAACCCGTTGTTCGTCGGTAAGCAGTTGCGAAACTTCTGCCCTATGAGCAGCACCGGCTTTCATCAGTTTTGCTTTGATGGAGGTAATCTCATCAATTGTTTTGTTAATTGCTGCCATATCGGGTTTATCAGCCGATTCAAGTGTTCTCAAATGCGCCTGTTTTTCCCTTAGTTCGTTACGGAGCGGGGTTGTTTCTTTCAAGTGTTTCACCCTTAGGTCGTTAATTTTTTGTTCCTGTTCTGGAGTGAGGTTTAGTTCGCAGTAGGCATTCCCTTTTTGTTGCATGGCATTTCCATCGCCACCTCTAAACCTTGGCCCTTGAGCCATACCCGTTGTAGTAGCTAAAAGTAGTACTACCATCAAAATGTTCCCAACACGTTTCATTGCTTTAAATTTTAAAAGTTATACATCATTTTTATTGATTTCGGGGTGGAATAGAATCGCCCCTACGCATGCGTTCATAACGGAACCGTTGCCTGTGCATTTGCATCTGTCGACGTTGTGTATGCTCTACAATTCTTTGAAATTTGTTGAATTGTTCAGGTGTACATGCACTTT
>LUYY01000124.1 GCA_001603415.1 Bacteroidales bacterium Bact_07
GTAATTTTCTCCTCGTTAACCAACGCTTCCATAAATATTAAGAATCAACCCGACAAATGTAAAAAAAAGTTAAAAACTTATAGTGTTAAGTTTTTATTTTTTTGTCTCCTGAACTTTTTGAAGCAAGTAGTTCTTAAACTCGTAATTGGATTGGTAAAGGAGCATTACCTTTTTGGGTGGTAGTATTTTGAGCAGAAGTTTATTGTATTCTGCAATCAGATCTGCCTCGCGTTTTTGCGATTCCACGTAACGATTAGCATAGTCAACGGCCTCTTTATCGGTAATGTTGTTGATATTCTGGATAAAGTCGTCGGCCAGTTTACGGCGGTCGTTGAGGATTTTTGTTTTTTTAGCCCAGTACTCATCGTAAAGGGGCCAAAATTTATTGGCCTCCTCTTGGGTTAGATCGAGTTTTTTGGTCAAAAAAGCCACTTTTTCGGCTTTAAGGGCTTTTTCGGTATCATCGGTTTGTGCAAATGCCTTAACCCCGAATGTTACAAGTATTAGAGCAATAAGTATGCTATAAAGGTGCTTCATGGTTTAACCTCTTTCTTTTCGTCGATAATGGTAATGCAGTTGCTGCTACGCACGTACAACCTGTGGGGCATATCGTTATAAACTTCTTTAAGGCTATCGGTTTTCTTTTTTTGTTCAATGGCCTTGTAAAGGTCAATGTCATCGAACTCATAAATGGTTCGGCTCACAATTTCAACATAGTCGGTCTTAACAGCTTTCCTCTCCGATATGAGGGGGCGAGCCATGTAGTATCCCAGATAGCTCAGTAAGGCCATGAATGCAAAGCCTGCTGCAAAAGCAAGCTGTGAGCGTATTGTAACCCATCGTCCTTTGAAATCGTTTTGGGTTTCATTGGCAGCAATGCGCTCCTGTACCCTTGAAGGTAGGTTATCGAAGTAGCCTTCAGGCACCTTAAAGGGTAATTTCTTGTCGAATTTTTCCTCCATGCTGTTCATAATCTTTCTCCTCCGTATTGCGCTATTGCTATATCTATCTAAATCTATGATAGTATGTTTAGGTATAGGTTTAATCTTCCTCCAAAAATTTTTCAATTTTTTTTACGGCGTGATGAAACGAGGCTTTTAGTGCACCTACCGAAGTGCCAAGAATCTCGGATATTTCTTCGTATTTCATTTCATCAAAGTACTTCATATTGAAAACCAGCCTTTGCTTCTCAGGAAGTTTAAGCAGGGCTTTCTGAAGTTTTAACTGGGTGTCATCTCCATCGATAAAGGGGTCACCTTCGAGCGAACGCATTAGCTGTTGCTCCACATCTACTAATGGAAGCATTAACTTGGTGCGTTTTTTCTTTAAGAAGGTTAACGCCTCGTTGGTGGCAATGCGGTACAACCATGTAAAAAGCTGTGAGTCCTCCCTGAAGTTATCGAGCCCGCCCCATACCTTGAGGAAAGTATTCTGAATAACATCATCGGCATCGTCGTGGCTAATAACAATTTTACGGATTTGCCAGTAAAGTCTTTCCTGGTATTTCCTTACCAGCAAGTTAAAGGCGTAATGTTTCGTATCGGGATTTCGAAACATTACGAGTAACTCGCTATCGGTATGGTTTTCCATCCGTAAAGGACGATTTTACTTACGTGTTATTACTTTTTGAGCAGCCTCAACAATGTTTGGGGTATCGAGCCCGTATTTCACTAAGAGTTCCTCAGGTTTTCCGCTTTCGCCAAAGGTGTTGTTTACCGCAACCATTTCAATGGGGGCAGGCATTTTGCGGGCTAGGAGCTGAGCGATACTATCGCCAAGCCCTCCGTTCATCATGTGCTCTTCGGCTGTAACCACGCAGCGGGTTTTGCTAACCGATTTTAGAATGGCTTCCTCGTCGAGCGGTTTAATGGTGTGGATGTTAATCACCTCGGCCGAAATACCCTTTTGTTCCAGAATATCGGCGGCTTCAAGAGCTTTCCAAACCATGTGACCGGTAGCAAAAATGGTTAACTGATTACCCTCAACCAGCAGCTGTGCCTTACCTATCTCAAACTTTTGGTCGGCTGGGGTGAAGTTGGGCACTGCCGGACGGCCAAAGCGCAGGTAAACAGGGCCAACATGCTCAGCAATAGCCAATGTTGCGGCTTTGGTTTGATTGTAATCGCAGGGAACAATTACGGTCATGTTGGGCAGCATCTTCATCATCCCAATATCCTCAAGCATCTGGTGGGTAGCGCCGTCCTCACCAAGGGTAAGGCCAGCGTGCGAAGCGCATATTTTAACGTTTTTATTGGAATATGCCACAACTTGTCGAATCTGATCGTAAACCCTACCCGTAGCAAATGCAGCAAAGGTGCCAGCAAATGGGATTTTACCACCAATGGTTAAGCCGGCTGCCAACCCTATCATGTTAGCTTCAGCAATACCAACCTGAACAAAACGGTGGGGGTTCTCCTTGATAAAGTCGTCCATCTTTAATGAACCCACAAGGTCGGCGCAAAGCGCTACCACATTAGGGTTGGTTCTACCAAGTTCGTGAAGCCCTGCTCCAAATCCTGAACGTGTATCCTTGTTTCCTGATGAAGTATATTTCATTACTTAGTTTTGCTTTTGCGTTATTACCAATTTGATTAATTAATAAAGATTTACCCTAATATTTAGGGCTACAACTTAACGTATAAGCCGAAACAAAACGCTGTTTAGTCGATATTGCGCTTCATTCGTTCAATGGATTCCTTGCGGATTAAACCCAGAATCACCAGTTCGGCAGTAGCCTTGTTGGTGGCAAGTGGAATGTTATTCACATTGCAGGCTTCCAGCAGGCGGCGAATATCTTCGTGGTGGGGCTGAACCACCTTGTGGTCGCGCAGGAATATCACAATGTCTATTTCACCTTTTCCAATCATTTCGGTAATCTCGTTGTAACCACCCGATTGACCGGGGCTTAGGTGACGGCACTTTATGCCCTGTTCCTCAAGGAATTCGGCAGTTCGCCCGGTTGCCAAAAGGTTTACACCCGGTAACCAGTCCTCATGTTCTTTTAAAAACCTGACAAGCTCAGGTTTCTTGGCATCGTGTGCAATAAGGGCAATGTTCTGCATAGCTTTATGATTTGTTATTATGACAAAAGCCTAAAAATCGCCAATCGTTTCGGGAAGTTGTGCCATGGCCCGGGCAAACTCATCGTCGTTTGGAGCCTTACCATGCCATTTGTGGGTTCCCATCATAAAGTCGACCCCCATACCCATTTCGGTTCGCATGAGTATCACAATGGGTTTACCCTGGCCAGTTTTGCTCTTAGCAAGAGCAAAGGTGGCAAGGAGTTTTTCCATGTCGTTGCCATTGGTCTCAAGTACTTCCCATCCAAATGCAGCCCATTTGGCTTTTAGGTCGCCCAGTGAGACCACCTCGTCAACCGGGCCATCGATTTGCTTACCGTTGTAATCGACAGTGGCAATAAGGTTATCGATCTTTTTTGCTGCTGCAAAAAGGGCAGCCTCCCAGATTTGTCCTTCCTGAAGTTCACCATCGCCGTGCAGGGTGTAAACCAAACTCTTGTCGCCATTCAGTTTTTTAGCAATTGCAGCACCGCAAGCAACCGAAAGGCCTTGCCCCAGCGATCCCGAAGCCACCCGGATACCGGGTAAGTGCTCGGCAGTTGTGGGGTGCCCCTGAAGGCGCGAGTTTAGCAAACGGAAGGTTGATAGCTCTGCGATATCAAAAAAGCCTCGGCGGGCCAAAACGCTATACCATGCGGCCGAAAGGTGACCGTTTGACAGAAAGAACACATCCTCGCCAATACCATCCATGGTAAATTTTTTGGGGTCGATGTTCATCACATCAAAGTAGAGCGCGGTAAAAAAATCGGCGCAGCCCAGCGAACCACCGGGGTGACCGCTTGCAGGCTTATGAACCATTCTGATAACATCGCGGCGAACCTGAGCCGCCATCTTCTTCAAAAACTCAATATCTGCCATTAATTCTTGTTTTTACATGATAATCAACCGACAAAGGTAATACTTTTATTTACTTAAAAGATACTGCTTTCAGGTAAGGAGGAATTAGCATATTTAAGTTGTTAAACTGAGATTGGT
>LUYY01000125.1 GCA_001603415.1 Bacteroidales bacterium Bact_07
CCAAAAAATTATTGACCAAATGCAGGAAGATGAAAAGTGAAAGCATTTATGGATAAAATTTCACAAAAATAAATTTCCGCAAACGTTTTCATTAATTCCTAATTTTTCGTTTTTTTGCTACAATATCGGATTTGAAAAATGCCTTACAAGGTTTTAACTGCTTGTGGAAACAGTGAGCTTCTAGAAGATATTCAACGGATATTCAGCCTTGCCGACGATGATTTTACGGTAAGCAATATTGTTGATTCGGACCATATTATATCGAACATATCAAGCAGTAATCCTGATATAATTCTCTACGATATCCATTTTGCGAACAAGGCTGCCGCCGATGTTCTCTCGATTATAAAAGCCGACCCTGCAACTTCCAGTATTCCCATACTGGCCATTGCCGATTTTCTCCAACCGGAACATATTCAATCACTTTTTCATGCCGGTGCCGACGACTTTATCGGTTTACCAATAAATACACCCGAACTCATTCAGCGCACCATGGTCGGCATACAGCGAGGCCGAATGCTGAAAAAACTCAAAACCCTCTCGGAACAGTTCGACAGCATTACAACCGCTATAAGCCAGGCTGGGAATTCGGTTATTATTATTAGCAATAAGGGCGAAATTACTTGGGTAAACGAAGGTTTTAAACGCCTTTACGAATGCAGCATCGATGAATTTAAGGCAATCTTTGGGGACAATCTGTTTTCCGAAACAATTAATAAGACCACATCGGATGCCATAAAACGATGCATTGCTGGTGAGTATGTTGTTTACGATAGTAAATGGATAACTCCATTAGGGAGGGAGAAGTACATTCAAACCAGTTTAACTCCCGTTTTCGACGACCTCCAAAACTTGAGCTACATTGTAGCCATTGAAATGGATATTACCGATTTAAAACTCATTGAAAAAGATCTTGCCGAAAAGAATGAGCATCTACAAAGCATAATGGAAAATCTTGAAAATGCCAACAAAATTCTTGAAGAACAACAAAACCAAATTCAAAAACAATCGGAGTTGCTGGCCGAAGAGAAACAAAAAACTGAGGCTTTGCTGTTGAATATTCTTCCTCTTGAAGTGGCCAATGCCTTACAGAAGAAAGGCGTATATAAACCAAAGAAGTTCAAGGAAGTTTCAGTTCTGTTTGCCGACTTTGTGGGTTTCTCTAAGATTAGCGTTGCCTACGAAAACATTGAGGAGTTCCTTAATGTGCTTAGCAGCTACTTTGAGGCTTTTGACGAAATAATTACCCAGCGCTACATCGAAAAGATTAAAACCATTGGCGATGCCTACATGTGTGTAGGCGGATTGCCCAGAACTAACCACAGCCACCCATTCGATACCGTGCTTGCGGCCCTTGAGTTGCAGCGTTATACAAAGGCAAGAAACATTGAGGAGGCAAAAGCAAACAAACCAACCTGGCAGATTAGGATTGGTATTCACTCAGGCAGCGTTATTGCAGGGGTTATCGGTAAACATAAGTTCGCTTACGACATTTGGGGCGATACGGTTAATGTGGCCAGCCGAATGGAAACAGCATGCGAGCCAGGAAAAATAAATATCTCCGAAACCACTTACTCCTACATCAAAGATTACTTTATTTGCTCCCCCCGCGGTAAAATACCTGCCAAGAATATTGGGGAAATCGACATGTACTTTGTTGAACGAATAAAACCTGAGTACTCAGAGGATGCCGATGGTTTAATCCCCAACAATACGCTACGAAAGATTGTATCGTCGCTGTAAACCCTTACTTTTGATCTACATCGCTCACATTGGTGAAACTGAAGGGAAGCAAAATCCTAACATCATCTATTTTAATTATCTTCCCTGTTCCTACCATGTAAATGGAGTAGGGTTTACCTGATATCATTTGATACTCCATCATAACTTGCCTACATGCACCGCATGGAGAAACAGGATTAGAAGTAATACCCTTTTCGTTTGAGGCAACAACGGCAAGAGCCTTGATGGGAACGTTGGGATACTTAGCACCTGCATAGAAAAGGGCTACCCGTTCAGCGCACAACCCCGAGGGATAAGCACCGTTCTCCTGATTGCTTCCGGTAATAATTGTCCCATTTTCCAATAAAACAGCAGCTCCCACTCTAAAATGAGAATAGGGCGAATAGCTTCCCTCTAATGCCATTTTGGCCTGTGCAATTAGGCTCTTTTCCCAATCCTGTAACTGATTGGTATCAACAATCTCAGTATAATCAATTGTAAGCATTACCAAATATTTTTGATGCGCTCCCCGTTAAAGAGGGAACGCATCAAATGTAAGGATTTTTAAATTATATCGTATTTATAACTTTAATTTTCTTGGCTTAACCATATTTTCGGGCGACAAAATGGTATCGAGTTGTTCCTTTGAAAGGAGTCCTTTCTGTAATACCAGTTCATATACGCTCTTATTACTTACCAAGGCTTCCTTTGCCAGCTGCGTTGAGGCCTCGTAACCAATGTAAGGATTTAAAGCAGTAACCAGGCCAATGGAGTTATAAACCATATTCCTGCAGCGTTCCTCATTGGCGGTAATTCCATCGATACACCGGTACTTTAATGTGTTCATGCCGTTTTTCAGCATCTCAATTGATTCAAAAAGGCTTTGAACAATAACAGGCTCAAAAACATTCAGTTCTAACTGGCCGCCTTCGGCTGCAAGGGTTACCGTTAAATCGTTACCAATTACCTTGAATGCAATTTGATTTACTACCTCTGGGATTACCGGATTCACCTTACCTGGCATGATAGATGATCCCGGTTGCATGGGTGGAAGGTTTATTTCGCTCAAACCGGTACGTGGACCGGAAGAGAGTAATCGCAAATCGTTAGAGATTTTCGATAGCTTAACGGCTAACCTTTTAACAGCCGACGAGTACATTACAAACGCTCCAGTATCCTGAGTGGCCTCAACCAGGTTTGAAGCAAGAACAATGTCCAACCCGGTGATTCGCCTGAGATGCTTAATTACCTTTTCTGGGTAATCGGGATCGGAGTTAATACCTGTTCCAATTGCTGTAGCACCCATGTTTACCTCCAAGAAAAGGCGAACATTCTGATTCAATCGCTCAACCTCCTCGGAAAGTGTAACGGCATAAGCCTCAAACTCCTGACCCAACGTCATAGGAACAGCGTCCTGTAGCTGTGTTCTGCCCATTTTAATAATATGAGCAAACTCATTGGCTTTTGCTCTAAACGACTCTATAAGGGATTCAAGGACTTTAATCAGTTTCTTATTTGAGTTGATTAGAGCAATCTTAACAGCGGTAGGGTAAGCATCGTTTGTTGATTGCGACATGTTGACATGGTTCAATGGGTGACAGAATTCGTACTGCCCCTTGGAGTATCCCAAATGCTCCAGGGCACGATTTGCAATCACCTCGTTGGCATTCATATTTGTTGATGTTCCTGCACCACCCTGTATCATGTCAACCACAAACTGGTTATGGAACTTGCCATTGGTTATTTCGGTGCAAGCCTTTACAATGGCATCCTTAACCTTGGGATCAAGTAAACCGAGTTCACAGTTTGCCTCGGCGGCAGCCTGCTTAACCATTGCCAAGGCATCGATTAAATCGGGGTAGAAATTCAGCGTAACACCTGAGATGTTGAAATTTTCTAACGCCCTTAAAGTTTGTACACCGTAGTAGTATTCGGCAGGGACTTCCCTCTCTCCAAGTAAATCGTGTTCAAGACGGGTAGCACCCGACTCGTACTGGCTAGCCGGATTAATCATGCGGTTATTAGCATACCTCATTCTACGCTGCATCACCCTGGTTATATTGGTAAGAACCTTGAGGGCAATGGCAGGATTTGCGTTCAAATCCTCAACCCTAAGGAGTAGCACTTGGGTGGGAGCAATTGCCCGCGCCGAGGTTGAATGGGTGGAATCGGATGTTAAGACCCCTTCGCCTAAAAAATCACCCTTGGAGAATTGGGTTAACTTTAACTCCACCCCGTACGGATTGCTCTTGAACAGTTCAACTTGCCCTTCATAAATCACCAAAATACCTTCGCGTTTGTTATTTTCAACAAACAACATGCTGCCTTCAGGAAATTCCCTTTCCACAATCCCTTTAACTAGGGTATTCAACTCCGATTCGTTTAACCCCCTAAAAAGCTCTATATTGCTTAAGAAGGCGACATAATTCTTTCGGCTCATTTTTTTATTCTTTTAGTTTTACTTTTAATTAAAAGCAACCACAAAACTAAGCTTGCTTGATGCTTTTTGTTCCTGTAAGTTACAAACATTTTATCTTTTAGAATTGTTTAACAAAAAGAAAGGGCACTGCTTTTATAGCAGTACCCTACCAACCCATGAAAACAAAAACTACTCTTTGCTAACGGTCACATCGACTTCAACTTCGTTGCTTTTAATTAAGTTGTTATCGATTACCGCCTGCTCGTTAAAGTAGGTGATAATATGATCGAGCATAACTGCCTGCGAAGTTCCCGATGCAGTGTGCTTGTAAATGTTTGATGCTAAGAGTTTAATTTGATTCTGGTTAGCAATTAGCACTTGAATGGGATCGAGCTCGCCAAGTTTGAACTTCCCTTCAATCTTTCGGAGTTCCTCGAGGTTTGTGTTGATGTAACCCATCAAATCGTTGTACGATTTAGTGGCTGCAGTATTTCGACGTGAGACAATGGCAATAACCTGCATGGTTTGAGGATCGATAACTGGGGCGCCGCTATTGCCGTAGCATGTCAAGGCATCAACTTGTAAGTAACGAACACCCTGCTTATTGGTAAAAGCTGATGATATGATCCCCGATTTAATAGATAGATTCTGTCCTACCCCATTAAATCCTAGAACTGCAATAGGCATGCCTACAGGATAGTTCCAGCGCTCACACAGCGATAGACTAGGAATATCCTGAAATTCGGTAAAATCGATATTGAACACAGCATAATCGGCTTGGTTGTGGGTAAAACCAATCCTAAGGTCCTCAATAAACTCCTTATAGTCAACCCTCATGGTTGCCTTGGGCGTGTTGGCATCGGCCTCCACAAAACGAATTTCTACCTTTTGGGCCCCTTTAACATAAAAAGCCTGCTCGCATGTAACTAGCGATTTATTGATCTTAAATCCGCTCAATGTGTCAATGAGAACACCGTGCTCATTGTAAAAGTTCAGGCAACAAACCGATGCTGAACATTTTTCCCAAACCTGACTATACATGGATTCAAAGTTTTAAAGTGATAGCGATTTTACTAGGGTTACAATAAAAATCAGGGTGATAATGAAAAATATTACAAACACCCCGATATCAATTTTATGCTTTTTGACAGACCTCAACATAACTTTAATGTTTACTACATGCCAAATATACGGAAGCAAGCGTGGTAGGGTAACGTGTCAAACGTGTCAATAATTTTTTGGTAGGCACTTTGTGTATGGATTAGTAAATATTTTGAAATTCCTTACTTTTGAGTTTGAAAAACCAGCACGACAATGGATTTACATAAACAGCTAATAGAGTCTGTTGAAAAGCAATTTGGTAAGAAGATAGCCTACCAGCGCGACTGCAAAACCTTGTCGGAAAGGGTATTTGAACAAACTCACGAGTATATTAGTCCAGCCACACTTCGCCGTCTTTTCGGTTTCCTAAGTACGAATTCTAAACCAACGCGTGCCACGCTCGATATTCTTGCCCGCTACTGTGGGTATAGCGATTGGCAAAAATTTGTTGAAAATCAAATTAACACTCATTCAAGCCCTACCCCCAACCAGTATAACCTTTGGGAATTAATAGCCACAAAAGCTCAAGAGATTAACCACCATAGCATCCGATCAATACAAATAAAATCGGGAATCCCTTTTGAAAAAACGGTTAGGCGAGCGCACCTGGAGTCGCTACTTAATCAGTTTATCGATACAAACTACTCCGCGATGGCAATTGTTGCACCCGGGGGATACGGGAAATCAACCTTGATTGCCCATTGGTTTCTGAATATCCCCAAAAAACGGAAAGAGCAAATAATCCCAATTATTATTTCGGCTTCAAAGCTCGAGAATTACTCATTTTCAGAGCTAAGTATTGATGAATGGCTTTGGGGCCTGATCGGCATAAATGCCTTCTCGTACCCTAATTTGCAGGATGAACTCGCAAAACTTCCGGGTAAAGTTGTTTTTATTCTCGACGCCCTCGATGAGGTTACCCTTTCCGGCATTAAGCTCGAAAGAACACTCAAAGGAATTCACGAACTGGCCAAAGAGTTTGAAAAATCGGCCAATACCAAATTGATAGTAACCACCAGATTTGCAACATGGAAATCGTTGCAGGGGTATCTTATAAATCCTGAGATATGGATGAACATTGACCCATCAAATTTTAATGCCGATGGCGCCAACATTCCGCCCCTTTCATACGATGAAATCCAAAAGGTTCTGGACAATACGATAAACGAGAAGAGAACTGAGCGATTACTGGTATTTGAACTTCCCCCTCTGGTTCGCCAAACCATAGCTTACCCATTTTACCTTCAACTATTTATAACTACCTATTCCCAGTCAAACAACCGACTACTATCCGATCCACTCAATATAATTAACGAGTTCATTAAGAAAAAGGTATTTGAATCGATTTACCCTGAAGAGAAAGCCGATATACTTATTGCCTTGGCTAAGGAATGGTGGGTGAAACAAACGCCAATTAACAAGTTAGAGTTAAAGAAACAATTCCCCATTCACCTAAAAAGTGCTGGCAACTACTTTGATGCCTACCATGAACTACTTTCATTCGGAATTATCGCCGAAGAAAAAGTTTACAGCGATTCGCTGGGTTACTCAACTCTTGTTAGCATCAGTAACCTTAACGTTTTAACATCGATTATAGCCCAAACGCTGATTGGAGAATTTGGTTTAACTGAACAGCTGATTGAAACTATTAAAGGTGTTTATGCCCAGAATGAGTATTACCCAAAACTTATCAGTTACATCTTTAGCATAGCCTTCAACAACCGAAAAGCAGAATTTCTGGGTGATTTAGCTCCCTTGTTTTTGCCCAATCACGTTACCGAACTCACTAACACACTTACACTTTGCTTGAAAAGGGATGAGGCTTTACTCAAGGAATTGCTACCGCAAATGCTCAGCAATCCTTTAGTTGCAAGGGAATTAATTGTTTCAAATCCCGATTTAAACGGCATTACATCAACCTACCGAAAAATACTAGAGCAGGTGCCGACTGAAAGTCAATTTTATATAACATCAGGGATTGCTTTGGATTACTGCAATATTATATCGCTGGATATCAACCTAATAAAAAACATTAAAGCATGGTCAAAAGATTTTAATGCAACTACCAAAAACTCTGAAAGAATTACAGGCATGTGGTTCTGCAATAATTTGTTCTTCTCGCACAACAGCAATACTGCATCCTTAGTTAAGGACACCATAAAATACTACAATAACATTGCTACTGATGAATCAAAACAAGAGTTCAGGGAATCGTTACTGCCTTTTATTTTTACCGATAAGCGTTTTTCCGCATTAATCGATATCTTCAACGAACCACTTAACGTTTCGGCTCACCAAAAAGCGTTGGATTCAATCATTTTTGAATACCAGGAACTCATCCAGAAACGTGTCCCTTTCACTGCCGATAAGCATCAGCGGTTAATGCAACACTACAGCCAGCTCAACCCCAACAGGAGTCATTTTGGGATTGTTCTTGGCGAACTTGCACGCTCAGTATCATACTTTTACGAAAGTAATTTGAATGAAGCGCATGTATGTATAAGAAATGCCATTGAACTTTGTGGCATATCGGGCTACCGATTGCATGAAATGATTCTGATGAACATACTAGGCCAAACCTTAATTCGCTTAGGCGAAGTAGAGCATGGTAAATCGTTTATGTCCTATGCCGAAACGCTTTCCGAAAAATCGGGGATTAAGGCATACTCGGACTATCTTGTGTATGGTATTTAATTAGCTCATCAATAGGATACCTAAGGTATTGCGATATTTTAAAACCATACTCTTGGCCAACCGAATCGAGAACTTTGCTAAAAAGACACCCCACCGATCCTGTAACCCCAATAGGTAGTTCTGACAAGTTATCGAATACAGTAAAGTGATATCTATAAAGCGCCACAAACGATTCCTTGACAATAGAGTAAACGGAAGGGTTATCGATATTTTCAAGAATAAACGGTACAAACGATGCAAGATAGGCCGATGGTCGAGGAGCGCTGTAAACCATATTTAGAATATGGCTTAACTCTACATTGAACTGTTGTTCTAACTTTCTGGAGACTTCGGGGTCGAGGCTCTTGTAAAGGTAAGCCCGGAGTAAAAGTCGCCCCATGTATGCCCCGCTTCCTTCATCACCTAAAACAAATCCTAGCGATGGGGTTCGATTGGTTAGCAGTTCCCCATCGTAATAGGCAATATTAGAACCTGTGCCGAGGATTACCACAATGCCGTGCTTGCGCTTGAAAAGCGCCCGGGCTGCACCAAGTGCATCGGAAACAGCCTGAATTTTTGCATTGCTGAAAAAAATGCCCAGATACCTTGCTACATCTTGACCCCGTTCATGTACCCCACAGCCAGAACCATAAAAGAATATTTGCCTAACCCTCTCCGGGTTAACTTCCTTTGGGTAATTCTGGTTTAAGGCGCCTAAAAAATCTTCCTGCTTGTTAAAGTATGGGCTTAAACCAATGGTTTCGAAACTAGCAATAGATTTTCCGTTGTCTAATATTCTCCAGTCGGTTTTGGTTGCTCCGCTGTCGGCAATAATTATCATTTTGGACTATTTTACTTTTACCTTTTTCAAAACTAAGAAATTCATGGGATTTACCCCTAAGCCATCAACTCGGTTCGAAGTAAATCGAACTACCTTATCGTAATATAAAGGTATAACAATGGCTTTTGCAGTAACAATTGAGTCGAGTTGATGGTAGTAAGTTAAACGTTGATTGTATCCGGGCAGTGTCATTGCTTTTTTATAAAGCAAATCGAATTGTAAATTGCTGAAATGGGTGTAGTTTGGCCCATTGGGCGCAAAGTTATTGGTGTAAAAGCAGGCCAGGTAATTTTCAGGGTCAGGATAGTCGGCTATCCATGAACCCCTAAAAACGGTTAGCTTACCATTGGCAAGCATTTCGCGGTAGGCCGCCCCAGGCAAAATATCGATATTTAACTTAATGCCAATATCGCTAAGCTGATGTTGAATATACTCAAATAAATCGAGGTAATCGTCGGTAGTTGAAATTGTTAATTCAGGAAATCCTTTTAAATTCGAATACCCGGCATTTTCCAGCAATTCCTTGGCGTGGCTTGGATTGTAATCCAAACCATAGGTGATTCTGGAAAATCCTGGCATGCCAACAGGAACAAACCCACCTCTTGCAGCGTAGCCCAGGTTATTCCTTAGGTAAAGCATCATCTTTTCCTTATTGAATCCCATGGCAATTGCCTTCCTAACCCGTTCATCGAGCAAAAATTTTTGGTTATCGGGCAATAAGGCAGAATCGACGAGTATTCCTATATACTCCGTGTTTAGGTATGGCCCTGTAATCATGTTTACTTTGCCCAAATACTTTGGGTTTAACTTACCAGTCCGGGTAAGCAGCTCATCTTTCGATGCAGCGTTAACACCCGACAAAAAATCAATTTTACCATTTATGAATTCCAAAAATTCCGACTGTTTATCGGGAATAAAAGTTACAGAAACAGCATCGAGGTATGGCAAGCGGTTCCCCCTTTCATCAACCTCAAAGTAATTTGGGTTTCGACGCAAAACCAACTTTTCCCCATCGCGCCAAAGTTTGAGATAAAAGGGGCCAGTGCCTACCGGATTTCGGCCGAAATCCTTACCGTAATAGGTAACCGCCTCGTGCGGCACCACATAGCAGTATGGCATGCAAAGCAAACCAAGAAAGGGAGGGAAGGGTTGCTTTAACCTTAACATCAGCATACTATCGTTAGGAGCAGCGCACCCATTTTCAAATCCGGGATAATCCTTATCTAACACGCTTAAAACCCACATGCCGGGCGATGCCGTTTTGGGATCGAGGATTCGGTTAAAGGTGTAAACAAAATCATAAGCGGTTACCCGTCGTCCCATGCCCGAAGGAAAAACAGGAGCATTATGAAAATAAACATCGTTCCGGAGATAAAAGGTATAGGTCAATCCATCGGTGGAGATAGCCCAACGCTTGGCAATGGAGGGTTCAACGGTAAGGGAGTCGGAAAATTGAACAAGCCCATTGAATATTTGACTCACAGGCCAAATTAAAGCAAGGTTACGAGCATAAGCCGGATCGAGTGAAGTTATTCCCTTACTCTCGTTATACCTGAATACATTGGTTGACTGGTTGTTGGGAACCCGGGTGCACGATACAACCAACAAGGTTGACAAAAGAATTGATATCCTGTTACAGAATTGCAACATGCTTGAAAATTTTCACTCAAACCTACAAATTTTTGGGACACAGAAGGGCATTTGAAAGTATAAAGCGATAAAAAATAAAGACGGAACCGAAAACACGGCTCCGTCTTTACACCCTAACTAACCTAAATCAACTAAACCTAACCAACTATTAACCCTAAAACCTATACTATAAAAACTACTTTTATAACGCAAAAATATAACCATGGTTTCACAAATTTCAGACCAAAAACGATGATTTAAAACATCTTTTTTGAAACGCCCATAAAAACTGATTATCAACGGTATATGTTATACAACATACCAAAAAGTTTAACAATTATTAACCCTAAGAATGGGGATGAACTTTAGAATTGCCGTAACCGAGTCTAAAGTGTTTACTGGAGGCAAATCGGCAAATTTACGGGCACGGTTAATTTTGACAACATCCAGGTCATCGCGTTCAAATCCAAATAGATACCTGTATGCAATGGCTACCTTGAGGGTTGTTGGTCGGCATCGAACAGTTAAGGGGGAGTATCGGCCCGGGTGAATGTGAATGTAAAACTCATCGTTTTGACCTAAACGCATAACCCATCGGGAACCATCACTTAGAATTATACTACGGAAGGCCTTTGCCGGTAAGCCAAGCCAGTGTTTAAAGGTATCGGCATTGTTTACCCCATTGTTCCTGAAATGCAGATTTACCTCATTAATAATCCCTTCTACTGTGAGATTACCCAAGTAAAAATCGAGCAAGGTGCCTCCAATATAATTCAAATACTGGCTGAAATCCGTTTCGTCCTTCCTCCTGTTTTGCTCAATTTGGCTGCAAACATAATTGCGATGGTGTTTCCATGGATTAAAAGCAACCGGCTTATACTCCGGTATACAAACTGCATGTCCGTTTTGATATTTAACACCCATCGTTTTAAGCAAACCTAACCTCTGAATTGTTTACTTTGTGGCAAATTACAAAAATCATGTATAAAACAATAGCCCTATCACCAATATTTCGAGGATTATCGGAGGTTGAAGTAGCGGAACTACTAAACGCGACTCCGCATAACTTACGCTCATATAGCAAAGGGCAAACCATTGCCCAGCGCACCGAAGAGGTTCGAAACCTATGCGTTGTAGTTGAAGGGAGTGTGAAAGGCGAAATGGTTGACTTTTCGGGTAAAATCCTCAAGATTGAAGAGATGCATGCCCCAATGCCCATTGCCCATGCGTTTCTTTTTGGCGATAATAATAAATTCCCTGTTGATGTAATAGCACTTGAGGATTGTAAAATACTTTACATCCCTAGGGTTGAATTTCTTGGCTTGATGCAAAAAAATGCACAGGTGCTAACAAATTACCTCAATTCAATATCAAATAGGGCGCAGTTTCTATCGAATAAACTATGGTTCCTATCGTTTAAAACAATAAAAGAGAAAATAGCTCATTACCTGCTGAACCTGTCAAAAAGCGAGGTGCGAACTACCTTAATCCTACCAAAATCGCATCAGGAACTGGCAGAGTTTTTTGGGGTTACCCGCCCGGCTTTAGCCAGAGTTTTTGCCGAAATGCAGGATGAGGGAATAATTCACATTAACCGACGCGAAGTTACCATACTAAATAGAGCCAAACTGCTGGAAATGATAAAGTAGTTACCGATAAAAGCTTTTGGTAAACGCGCCACTTGGCTTTTTCCCATGCACCACCCATAACCAGAGAGCGTAAATAAAACCCAAACCATAGCCGTAAAGTTGCACCCATGCTGCTGCAACTCCCAGAGTGGCAATCGTAAGTGAGTTACCTTTTAATATCGAATCGACAAATAATGCAAAAGAGTAAATGAGTGGTATAATTAGAGTGATGGGATAAATCAACGAGAGCAAAATTGCTGCACTCATTACAAATACAAACCCCGAGGGTAATAGGTGAACCAGTTTTAATGAGTTTTTGTGATTAATGCTAAGGTTTATGCGAGCCATACCCGAGTTGAAAACCTGTTTGAAAAACTTTCGGAAATCGGTACGGCGCTTGTGGTAAACAAATGCCTTAGGGAAAAGCCTACTCCGAAAACCCATCTCGAAAAGCCGAAGGCTCAAATCAACATCCTCGCCAAAGCGCATATTTGAGAATCCCCCAACAGCCCTAAAAACCTCAGCATTAATACCCATGTTAAAGCTACGAGGTGTAAAGCGCTCCAGCTTAACTTTACCGCCACGGATACCTCCTGTTGTGAAAAACGAGGTCATGGAATATCCAATGGCTTTCTGCACATCGGTGAATGAAGGGTGAGTGGCATCGGGCCCCCCAAAAAAATCGACATAGCCGGAGGCAAGCTCTTCCTCAACTTGAGTAAAGTAGTCACCAGGAATTATACAGTCGGAATCAAAAAAGATTAAAAATTCGCCTTTAGCCCTTTCGGCACCATAGTTTCGTGATAAACCTGGACCGGTATTGTCTTTAAAAAAGTATTGAATATTCAGGGTTAACGAGTAACGATTTACCACATCGCTGCATGTTTCCGCTGAACCATCTTCAACAACTATCACCTCAAAATTCTTGTACTTTTGGGAAGCCAGGCTTTGAAGAAGTTCATCGACTTCGCCGGGGCGGTTATAAACTGGTATGATTACTGAAAAACGCATATTTTCAACTTAAATCACGAAGATAATACTATTTGGGTTTCC
>LUYY01000126.1 GCA_001603415.1 Bacteroidales bacterium Bact_07
TACCTCAAATTTCTAAGTTTTTTTTTAAATTTCCTAAATAAATGTTATCAAACAGTTTGGTTCAACCATTTTTTAACAATCGTTTGCAATCATAAATCTAAACATGTATATAGAGGACTAGTGGATTTAAAAGAAGCCCGTAATCCATTCATTTTCTTTATAGCGGTGACAAGTTTTTAGATCAGCGCTACCAATTTATCGTTCTTTAAAACCGGTATTGTATCGGTAACATCGGAGGTAAAGCAGTAACCAATAACATCATCCAATCCAAGTTTTTTAAGCCGATGACGTTGGGCTACTTTTTCCACGTAAGTGGTTAAATCAACTTTTGCCACATTCCAGAGATCGATAGCAGCATTGGCTGAATCGCAAATTGTCTCGAACCTGCCACTTGCTAAAAGCCTTTGTGCCAAAGCCCCTGCAAATATGGCATCTTCAAGGCAAAATTTCCCTTTCCATCCGGCGCACATGATAAGTATGTCGCTCGATCGGGCATTAAGGTAACTTTCCACTGCTGAGATATTGAGAAAAGCCCCTATTATCACCTCCTGCGCATCGCGACCTAAGGTAATGGCATTAGTTCCGTTAGTGGTGCTGTAAACTATAGTTTTCCCGCCAACGGTTTCGGGAGTAAAATAAAAAGGCGAGTTGCCAAAGTCTGCAAAGTCGAGCTTTTGGCCATTGCGCTCAGCAACCACAAGATAACCCTTCCGTTTGTACTCATGGGCCTCCTCAATGCTTCGAACAGGAATGATTTCCTTAACACCGTTATGTAACATGGTACAAATTACCGAGGTAGCCCTGAGGATATCAACTACCACAACTATTTTACCATCCTTATCAAAGTGCTGAAAAATGGTAGGCGAAAACGCAACTTCAATCCTTGGCATGATACAGTATGATTTAAAAAAAGGGGGCTGTGCCCCCTTTATGGTTTATACATTGGCTAAGTGGAAAGGCGGTTTAACAATTTTAGCCTTCAACTTCTTATCACGAATACCAATATAGATTTCGGATCCATCGTTCCAGTGGCCTTTTTTAATGTACCCCATTCCAATACCACGTTTACTCATGGGCGACATAGTACCCGAGGTAACTTCACCAATCTCGTTACCCTGTGCATCGTATATTAGGTAATGCTGGCGAGGGATACCACGGTCGATCATAACAAAGCCTTTAAGGCGACGTTCAGTCCCTTCATTTTTATGTTTTTCCCAAATATTGCGGCTGATGAAATTTTTACCCGGAACAAATTTGGTAATCCAGCCTAAACCAGCTTCAATAGCCGAAGTGGTATCGTTAATATCATTGCCATAGAGGCAGAAACCAGCTTCAAGGCGAAGTGTATCGCGAGCGCCTAAGCCTATTGGCTTGATGCCAAACTCGGCACCTGCTTCAAATACGGCTTTCCAAAGTTTATCGGCATCCTCATTGGCACAATAAATTTCGCATCCACCAGCTCCGGTGTAACCGGTTGTAGAAAAGATCACCTCCTTAATCCCGGCAAATGGTATCTTTTTAAAGGTATAGTACTCCATATCAACCACGTTCTCAGGGGTTAACTTCTGCATGGCCTTCAAAGCCAAAGGCCCTTGAACAGCAAGCTGGGCAAACTCATCGGAAGCATTGTAAAGCTCTTTACCAGGTGTTAACCCAAACTTTTTACCTTGCTCGCAAAGCCAGTTCCAGTCCTTCTCTATGTTAGCAGCATTTACCACCAACAGGTAGGTTTCTGCATTAACCCGGTAAACTAAAAGGTCGTCAACTATACCACCCTTATCGTTAGGGAAACAGCTGTACTGAACCTTACCGTCGAACAAGGCTGAGACATCGTTACTGGTAACGGTTTGAAGAAAATCCAGAGCCTTAGGGCCTTTAACCCAAATCTCGCCCATGTGTGAAACATCAAAAACGCCAACTTTTTCGCGAACTGTGATGTGTTCGTCGTTAATACCGGTATATTCAATAGGCATATTATACCCGGCAAATGGTGCCATACGGGCTCCAAGCTCTATATGGTACTTTGTAAATGCTGTATTTCTCATTGGTTTTAATTATTTTTTTACGGTACTGCAAATCTATGATTTTTATTTGTTTTTTGTTATTTAAACCGATTTCGATATAAACTTTTATGCTTATGTTTTTCAACATATCATATTTTTTTCTAAATTTGAAAGTAACAGTTCAATTTATTTTTTTTGAATGGCAACCGATCAGGCAACACACCACGTTAACCTTGAATTCCTGAAAGAAATTTCGGAAGGTAATCTCGATTTGATGCGCGATTTAATCACCCTATTTATTACGCAAGTTCCAACCTTTTCCGAGCAAATGGACGCATACCTAAAAAATGAAGATTACTGCACCCTTGCAAAACTTGCCCATAAAATAAAGAACTCCGTTGCCATGATGGGAATTGATGAGCTAACATCGGACATGAAAAAACTTGAAAACCTTTGCACCGAAAAACCCAACTATAATGTAGTAAAAGCATACGTTGATAGGTTTAAAAAGATATCAACCGAGGCATCGGCTGAACTTAGACAAATCCTTGAATCACTATAAGTATAACCCTAAAAAATTACATATATGATTGATGTTGAAAAAATTAACGATGTAATGGTAATTTCGTTTAGCGAAAGCAGCAAACTGAATGTAACCGTTACACAAAAGATTAAGACCGAAATAATCAAGGCGATTACACCCAATGCAAAGGTAGCATTGAACCTTAGCGGTATTAGCTATATCGATAGTACAGGTTTTGGGATGTTGCTCTCAATACTCCGTCATTGCAAGAACTCCAATGCCTCATTAAAACTCTGCAACATCAGTCCCGAGGTCATGGAACTGGTCAAATTGCTTCAACTTCAAACCGTATTCGATATCAGGGAAAGCGTCGACGAATGCATTAAGAGCTTTTAAACACAACTAAATCGCTCACAATTCAAAGCCGCGGACAAACCCGTGGCTTTTTTTGTAAACCTTTTGATAGTCAAATAGTCTAAAATGCGTAACCAACCTAAATCAGCATAATATGAAACGTGTTATTACGGTTCTGGCATCATTTGCTATAGGACTATTTTCATTATTTGCACAGAGTATTACAACCCCTGAAGAGCATTTCGGTTTTACACCCGGAACCGATCGTACGCTATTCAGGTACGATCAACTGGTTGAATACCTAAAGAAGATTGAAGCCCAAAGTCCAATGGTTAAAGTAGTGCCTATTGGGCAATCGGCTATGGGAAAAACGCTTTACGCTGTTTTTATAAGCAACGCTGAGAATATCTCAAAACTTTACAGGCTAAAAGAGATTAACCAGCAGTTAGCCCTCAACTATAGCCTTAGCGATACCGATAAGGAACAGCTGGTGAGCGAGGGCAGAGTATTTGTTTTGGCTACCCTCTCCATGCACTCCAGCGAGGTTGGCCCAACCCAGGCTCTTCCAGTAATAATTTATAGGTTGATAACCGACAAGGCGGTAAGCCATGCACTTAACAACGTTGTTTACATGGCTGTGGCATGCCATAATCCCGATGGCATGGACATGATAGTTGATTACTACAATCAATACAAAGGCACCAAATACGAAGGCGGACCTATGCCTTTCCTTTACCAGAAATATGTTGGACACGACAATAACAGAGATTTTATTACACTTACCCAGCCTGAGACAAAGGCTATTTCTAACCTTACCAGCAAGGAATGGTTCCCACAGGTTATGGTTGAGAAACACCAAATGGGACTTACAGGCCCACGGTACTTTGTTCCACCCTACCACGATCCAATAGCCCAGAATGTTGATGCTGAGCTTTATGCATGGTCAAATCTGTTTGGCCAAAACATGCTAAACGACCTAACCTCCAAAGGATTACGGGGCGTAAGCCAACAAAATCTATTCGACAATTACTGGCCAGGTTCAACCGAAACATGCCTTTGGAAGAACGTAATAAGCATGCTAACCGAAGCAGCCAGCGTAAAAATCGCCACACCTGTGTACATTGAGCCAACCGAGTTAACCGGCACATCAAAAGGTTTAGCTGAGTATAAAAAGGGGGTGAATATGCTCATGCCATGGCCAGGCGGATGGTGGAAATTATCCGATATAATTGACCTTGAGGTGGGGTCAACCCTCTCTATGCTTGAAACAGCAAGCAAGTACAAGGATCGAATTCTTCGGTTCCGGAACGATATCTGCAAAAAACAGGTGAATCTTGGTAGAACCACTGCACCCTATCATTTTATTTTGCCGGTCAATCAAAAGGATCCCAGCGAACTGGTTTCGCTGGTCAACCTGCTCAATGA
This sequence comes from Bacteroidales bacterium Bact_07, assembly GCA_001603415.1. Lineage (GTDB taxonomy): Bacteria > Bacteroidota > Bacteroidia > Bacteroidales > Tenuifilaceae > Tenuifilum. The sequence continues at coordinate 4,306 of LUYY01000126.1, forward strand.
GCATGGTGTAAATGTTTACAGGCTAAAAGAAAATATCACCATACAGAACCAAAATTTCCATGCAGGCGATGTTGTGGTTCCGCTTGCACAACCCTTCCGGATGTTCATCAAGGAAGTAATGGAAGCCCAAGAATTTCCTGAACGACGACTAGAAGAAGATGGGAAAGTTCTGGAGCCCTACGATATCACAAGTTGGTCGCTACCCTTACATAAAGGTTTAGCCTGTTTTACTATTAATGCCAATACTATTGATGACAGTTTAATTGAACCCGTTGCTTCAAAATTCACGCTAAACACAGCGCCAATTCCCGAAAAACGTTTTGCAATACTACCTTCCACAATTAACCAATCGTACAGACTGGCTATCAAGTGCTTGAAAAATGGAATACAGGTAGAAAGAAACAATGAGCCTGTAGTTATCGAAAACATTGAGTTCCCGGCAGGAAGTTTCTGCATACCCCTGAACGATAAATCGAAACAAATCCTTAGCACTGCAGATTTTAACATACCCACCGTAAATGTTAAGCCCAACAACCTAAGTGTTAGCAAAATCCGTCGGATAGGTTTACTAGAATCGCAGGTTCAAAGCATGGATGCAGGCTGGACTAAGTATATACTGGACACATACGAAATCCCATACACCGTAATAAACCCAATTCAGGTTGCCGAAGGTAACTTGTTGTCGAAATTCGACTTGATTTTAGTTCCTAACACTAATGCCACCCTGCTCAAAGAGGGCAAATACAAGCGTGAAGGGCAAATGGTTCCATTGGTTTACCCCGACATTTACACAAAGGGGATGGGACAAAAAGGACTTGAAGCCATAATTGAATTCATTCAGAACGGAGGAACCGTAATGGCTTGGGAACAAGCAACCGAGCTTTTTGAGGGAACGCTTACCCTAAAGCAGGGCAATGTTTCCGAAGAGTTTCAATTCCCTTTTAAGAACGATGCAAAAGACATTCAAAAGAGGGGTTTTTCCTGCCCTGGTTCGCTAATTAGTATAAAACTGAATCCTTTCCCCCCATTTACATTTGGGCTGGATAGTGAACTGGGAATTTTCATGCGCGATAGCTATGTTTACGAAACCCAAGTACCATCGCTTGACATGGATCGCAGAGTAATTGGATATTTTGAAGGGAAAAACAAGCAGCTAAGTGGATACCTAAAAGGTGATGAACTTCTTGACGGCAAATCGGCAGCTATTTGGTTGAAAAAAGGGAAGGGTCAACTTATTCTGCTTGGGTTTAGCCCAACATTTAGAGCCTCGGTTCCATCGAACTATAAAATTCTTTTTAATGCAATTTTATAATACCATTAGGGGTTGCCTTTCCGGCAACCCCTAATGTTTTTAGGCCAACCTCTTCTGAAATATCCTATACCGTTTGTAAACAACACCTCCCATCTTTTCCATCTCGGCGCGCATTTTCCTGTTATTTTCAAGTTCCAAATGGCTATCAATAATGGTCATCCCTGCTTTCTGAGCTTCATTAAGCATCTCGGCACCCATCCAGGTATCAAATCCTAAATTCCTATACTGTGGATGAATGGCACCAAGCAATAGGCTGAGCATTTTTGAGGTACGCATGGCCTTTAGGACATGAATAAAGCCAAAGGGAAAGAGGTATCCCTTACTCTTCTGAATACCAGGGCAAATATCTGGTATGCCCAAGATGAAGGCCAACGGTTGATTGTCGGCATTAACAATTACTTTCAAAAACCGAGGGTCAATAAACGACAGATACTTTGCAGCAAGTTCTTCCATTTCATCGGGATCCATGGGATTAAAACCATAAATATCGATAAAGGTTTCATTCACCAGTGAAAGAACAGGTTTTATGAAGGGCTTTATATCGCTTCTCTTTGCAAAGTTAAGCATCCGAAAGCCATTGGCTCGGGCTTTTACCCTTTGGAGAATTCGCAGGTAGAAATCGGGCAATTTTTCAGGAACGGGAACCTTGTAAACCACTAAATCAACATCCTTCTCAAAACCATAGCGGTTCACATATTCAACCAGGTATGGAAAATTGCAGTTCGAGGCAAGGACAATAGGTTCATCGTACCCTTCGATTAGCAAACCCTGGGGATCCTTATCGGAAAATCCCATGGGGCCAATCAAGCGTTCCATTCCCAAGGCTCTTGCCCACCTTTCAACTTCACTTATGAGCGCTTGAGCAACATCGTAGTCCTGATAGGTCTCCAGATTAAAAAAGCGAGCAGTTTTCTCGTTATGTATTTGGTTATACCGTTTATTGACAATTCCCATTATACGCCCAACGGGTTTACCATTGCGTAAAGCAAGAAACAAAACGGTATCGGAATACGACATGGCTCTGTTTTTCTTGGGATTGTAAAAATCCCATTCATCGGAGTAAATTGGCGGCACCCAATTTCTATGTCCCTTATGTATTTCGGCAGGTAGATGAATGAATTTGCGAAGGTCCGATTTGTTTTGAACTCTAATAATATCAATGCTCATTTGAGTAAACTTTGAAATACAATCTGCAACTTTATAAATTATTTAAGTGATTAACAAAAAATCCGTGGCAAAATTTATGACCACGGATTTACCATTATGATTCATTAGTACTACCCAAACATTATGAAATAGGTAAGAATACCAGCAAAATACCCAATTAGCGCTAGTAAACTTATGTGTTTCATGTACCACATAAAATCAATTTTTTCAAGACCCATTACGGCTACCCCAGCAGCTGAACCGATGATTAGAATACTACCACCCGTACCGGCACAATATGCCAGAAGATTCCAAAAATTTCCATCAACCACATAGGCTGAGCTAATGCCACTTGCTGCAGTTACCAAATCGGGCGATACCGCAGGATGCATTCCCATTGCAGCTGCCACAAGCGGAACGTTGTCAACTACCGACGAGAGTAACCCAATCAGAATGTTTGGTGGATATGGACTTGAAAATGACTTATCGAGCCACTGCGACAGTAAAGTTAGGTGCCCAGCAGTTTGTAGGGCATCAACAGCCATGAGTATTCCTAAAAAGAACAGTATAGTGGGAACATCCACATTCTTTATAACACGAGCCACTGTGCGTTTCTCTTTTTCATCGAGTTCGCTCTTGCGGTGATACATTATTTCCGTAAAAATCCAAAGTAGCGATAATCCAAACAGCATTCCCAGAAAGGGGGGTAAATGGGTAAGAACCTTAAAGATTGGGGTAAAGAGCAAGGCACCAACACCTAAAATAAATATCATATGACGTTCTCTTCGGGTTGCAGGTGTTGCCGAATTCTCCTTTTCATGGTGTTGCTCCTGACTCTCTTCAAAATCACCTTTTAGCATAAACGATAAAACAATGAGGGGAACCAGTAAACTTACTAAACTGGTAAGAAATAGTTTGGGTATAATACCCCCGGTTGTAACATTGCCTTTAATCCAGAGCATAATAGTGGTAACATCACCAATGGGTGACCATGCTCCGCCTGCGTTTGCTGCTAGTATAATCATACCAGCATATAGCCACCTGTCGTGGCGGTGGTCGATAAGCTTGCGAAGTAAAGCAACCATAACAATTGCAGTGGTAAGGTTATCGAGAACCGATGAGAGAAAGAAAGTAACAAATGAAATTATCCACAGCAGCTTAACCTTGTTTCGGGTTTTAATACGGTTAGTAATTATTTTAAAACCACCGTGTTGGTCAACAATTTCCACAATAGTCATTGCACCCATCAGGAAGAACAGAATCTCGGCTATCTCACCTAAAAACTCGAGAATCTGATTATCTACAATATACTTAACGTATTGCTCCCACTGGGGAAGCGATGCAAAATCAGGGTGACTATTAAGAAACTCACTAAATCGCCCACCAATATCTCTACTTAAAATTCCCCCGGCATCGAGCATTAGTAATACCCACAATGCAACGCCAAGGAAAAGTGCCGACGCAGTTTTGTTAACCTTTATATTGTGTTCAAGAGCTATGGCCGTATAGCCCAAAATAAAAACAACAACCATTAAAGTGAACATAGCATTATACTTTTTAAATTTGGCTGCAAAAGAATAAAAGAAATTTCATATTGAGAAATTTAGATACGTTTATTTGATTGTTAATCAATTAACACAGCATCGCGCTTCACTAATAATTCTGATTATGTGCAAATTAACGGAAATAAAGAAAATTATATCAATTCTAACTATTTTGATATTGGCCAATGTGTGCCGCGCACAGTTAAATGATGAGCGTATGCAGTGGTTTGCCGATGCCAAGTATGGTATATTTATTCATTGGGGCATATACTCCCTTGGAAACACATCGGAATCGTGGGCGTTTTACAACAAACAGGTACCCTATGCCGACTATATGGCACAAATCAACCAGTTTAGCGCCGAGCGCTACAATCCAACCCAGTGGGCAAAGCTTGTAAAGCAGTCGGGAGCAAGGTACGTTGTTATCACAGCTAAGCATCACGATGGCGTTGCATTGTGGGACACTAAACTCAGCAACCTATCCATTGCAAGGCAATCGCCTGCAGCCCGCGATGTTCTATCGCCATTTATTAAAGCTTTACGGGAACAAGGATTGAAGGTTGGAATTTACTTTTCGTTAATTGATTGGTCACACCCCGATTACCCCGGATTTACAAGAGACTCGAACCGTTACAATGTAGCCGATGATACCCTAAGGTGGCAACAATACCTAAACTTTTGCCACGGGCAAATTGAAGAGATTATGCAGCTTTACTCCCCTGATTTAATCTGGTTCGATGGTGACTGGGAGCACTCGGCCAAGGAGTGGCAAGCCGAAAAAATTAGAGAGATTATTCATAGGCATAACCCAAATACCATTATTAATGGCCGATTACAGGGTTATGGCGATTACGACACGCCTGAACAAAACTTTCCGGTTACTCGGCCCAACCTAAAATACTGGGAGCTTTGCATGACCATGAATAGTTCCTGGGGATACCGGGTTAACGATACAAACTATAAAACTCCCTTTGAAATAATATGCATCCTTACCGATGCTATCAGCATGGGTGGCAACCTCCTACTCGACATTACCCCAAAAGCCAACGGGTTAATTCCACAAGAACAGGTTGAAACACTAAACACCATTGGACGTTGGATAAACAAGTACTCCGAGGCTATATATGGCACAATCCCGGGTTTACCACAGGGGCATTTCTATGGCCCTACTTCACTATCAAAAGACTCAACATCGCTTTTCCTTTTTTTACCGGCCAAAACCTTTGGCCAAATCATGCTGAAAGGCATCTCAAGCATTATTAAAAAGGTAACAATACTGGGAACAAACCATCAACTACAACATAAGGTTGTAGGAAAAATCTCGTGGAGCCCTGTACCAGGGCTAATTTTTATTGATGTACCCAAAGAGCAAACTGACAGCACGATGACTGTAATTAAAGTTGAATTCGATGAACCAATAAAATTGTACAGGGGAAAAGGGGGCCTAAACTAAAAAGAAAAGCCGCTCAAACTGAGCGGCCATTCACCAACCTAAACCAAAAGCTATTCTGTTATATCGAAAGAATCATCGGAGTCAACTTTTTTCTCCTGCCTCATTCTATAGTTGTTGATTCGATATGAGAATCCAACAAAAATTACTCTACTGTCGCGCCAGCTCTCGTTATAGGAGTAAAAGTTTGTATCCCAAGAGCTGTATTTCATCTTTTGCGTATTAAAAATATCGCTCACCCTAACCGTTATGGTTCCCTTTTTATTTAAAACATTGATACGTGCTCCTAAATCAACCCAGTACATCTCCTTTGATTTTCCTTGAGCCCCACCTTCCATATGGAAACCACGTCCTGAGCCACCAACCGTAATGGAAGGAGCACGGTAGTTGCCGGTCAACTGTATATCGACATTCTTACCAATGGTAAAAAACGAAGCCAGTTTTGCATTCCATGAGCGTCCCTCGTTAGCTCCGCTAACCACATCGCCAAAGAGCTTTGAGTAGTAGTAGCTGTAGCTGGCGTTTAGCCTCCACCACTTAGCAATATTCTGAGTTACTACAGCCTCGGCGCCAATATTCTCATAGTGCGATAGATTGATAAAGGTAGTGAGTGTTGGTTGGCTTGCTACCGTATCAATAACCGTCATTTTTCTTGAGAAGCCATTACGAGTATCGCGGTAGTAAACCGATGTGGTAATTTTAGTTTTGGGGAAATTAAGGTTGTGGCTCAAATCGATTGAACTGGTAAATTCAGGCTCAAGGTATGGGTTACCCTGTGACCAATTGAACTTATCGGATGTGTTGAGGAAAGGGTTTAATACCATTACGCTTGGCCTATTCACCCTGCGGCTATAGGATAGCTGAAGGCTATTGACAGGATTTGGCTCCCAACGAATATGGGCAGTTGGGAATAGATTCAACCTGTTAACATCGGCCACCTGGTTGGTAGTTCTCTGATCGGACTTTGCGTGCTGATCCTCAACCCGCAAACCTAACTGGTAACTAAACTTGCCACTAGCAAATGAATTTGAGTAAATACCATAGGCTGAGTAAATCTCCTCGCTATAAACAAAGTGGTTCGATCGGTTTGCATCAAAATCCCAAGTGCTAGTTGAGGTATTGAAAATGGTATAAGCATAGTCGGCATCGCTTCGCCTAATTTGTGCTTTAAGGCCAGATTCTATTCTGCCACCATTCCCAAAAGGTGTTACATAGTCAGTTTGAACGGTAAAGGTGTTCATCCAACCATCAGTTTTTGCCCGTTCAAGGGCATTTGATGGTACTGTATTAAATACCTCCTGCTGATTGATATTATTTAGGTTGTTGTTGGTATTCCGTGAAAAGAATGCATCGGCAGTCCACTCCTTACCAGGGATATCGTATGTTCGTTTAAAATTGAGCGAATACTCATGCCCAAGGCCATCGTTCGTGTTTAGTGAACTTCTGGTATTCTGCAATGTGTTGCTGTTAAAGTTAGAATAGCTATTGGATAAGACATTATTATCCATATCGAACGATCTAAAATTCAGATTACCGGTGAATGAGAGAGTTGTTTTGGGGTCAAAAAAGTAGTCAAACCCGCCACGGATGTTGTGGAACAACATTTTTGATTGGCCATCGGAGTTTTGTGAGAGGAACGATGAGTCTGCCCCACCGTTAAAGAGCGTAATGCGGTCGCCAATAGAGTAACGGTTCATTTGCCCCCTGCGGAAGCTATAATTGGCAAACACGTTTACCTTATCCTGTCGCCAGTTCATATTAACCGAAGCATTATACTTATTGCCGGTTCCGGCATTTAGGCTTACCATTCCATTGTAACCAGCCTCTTTTCGCTTTTTTAGAACTATATTGATAATGCCGGTTATACCATCGGGGTCGTACTTGGCCGAAGGGTTAGTAATAACCTCAACCCTATCTATCATTTGGGCAGGCAACTCCTCCATGCTATTCAGCATCGATGGGCGGCCATCAATCAGGATATTTACATTTGAGCTGCCCCTTAGGCTAACATTTCCGTCGGCATCTACCTCAACCGAAGGAATATTTTGTAACACATCAGCTGCCGTTCCACCCTCAACCGCAATATCCTTATCAACATTAAAAACCTTTTTATCGAGATTGTGAAGCAACATCTTTTTTTCGCCGGTAACCACTACTGCATCAATGTTCTCACTGGCGGCAAGTATCGAAAGGGTTCCCAAGTCAACCTTGGGTGAACGAGGCGAAACAATAATTCCATTTAACCTCCTGCTCTGGTAGCCAATGAATTTTACATCGATGTAATACCTTCCGGGCATAAGCTTTTCAAGCATGAAGCTACCCGAAGCATCGGTAAGTGTTCCTGTTACTAAAGACGAATCCTTGAGTTTATAAAGTGCAATATTGGCAAATTCCACACCGGTTCTGTCGAGTGAGTCTATCACCTTTCCGGTAATTATCCCATTGAAATTGCTCATATCAAATCCCTGTCTGCCTTGGCCTTGCATATTACCCTGAGCCATTGCGATATACGTAAGAGAAATAAGCGTAAAAAGGAAAAAAATCTTTTTCATATAAGTTACTGTTTTTGGTTACTGCGACATTAATTAAACATCAATAAGACACATAGGTTTAATTAAACTTGCGTTAAGAAGTACAAAAAATAATTAGGGGCCTACTTTTTACAGTAAGCCCCTTCTTAACCAACCTAAACTAATACCTGAGTAACAGGCATTATACTATTGTTCGTCGTACTCCTTAATGATATCCTTAACACCATCGGGTGAAACGCGACCGTAAACCTTTTCACCAATTAGTACAACCGGAGCAAGGCCACAAGCGCCAACACAGCGTAAGCAGTTAAGTGAGAATTTACCATCGGGTGTGGTTTCGCCCACTTTAATGTTAAGAGTGCGCTTGAACTCATCAAGTACCTTTTCGGCCCCACGAACGTAGCATGCTGTTCCGGTACACACGCTGATTGGATGTTTACCTTTTGGTATCATGGTGAAGAACGAGTAGAAAGTTACAACACCATACACCTTGGCTACCGAGATGTTCAGTTCAGCTGCAACCACCTCCTGAACTTCGGCAGGCAGGTAACCAAAGGTTTCCTGGGTTTTGTGAAGCACATTAATCAGTTCGCCGGGGTCGTTCTTAAACGACTTGCATATCTCCTTTATCTTGGCTACCTGTTCGGGTTTAAGCTCAAGTTTTATATGTGACATTTGTGTATCCTCCCTATTTAATGTAGATATCTTTTTTCTTACTGAAGTAGTGAGTATGCAGCAGATGGTGAGCCTTTTCGCTCATCGGCTTGCCCAGGAACTCCTCGTAAAGTTTTACGATGTAGATCGG
>LUYY01000127.1 GCA_001603415.1 Bacteroidales bacterium Bact_07
AAACCGAAGTTCCTTGAATTAACAAATTAAACAGGGTTAATAAAAATGGGGAGGGGAAATTTTTAAAGGAATGAATCGGAATGAATCGGAATGAATCGGAATTGAAAAATGTTAGAGGTAAATAGTCAAAAAACACAATAAACACAGAAACAGCGTGTTTCTAATGACCTATCGAGGTAATCCAGACTTTTCACAGTCTTTCATTACGAAGTTTCTGTATTATTAAAATTTGTTAGTCGATTCGTCAATTGATTTTTTAGTTGACGAATTTGGATCATGCAAGCGGAGTATGGTTCTCCGCCTTTCTTTTTTCTGTATAAATTATTTTCTACCTTAGCAAAACCATAATTGACGCATATTTTGCAAAAGGGTGGTATGAGTTTTGGTAAAATAGTATTAACCTTTTCGGCTATAGCTTTGCTGCTAACCGCAAGGGCACAGGAAATTTTGCCTGGTGCTCGTGTAATGAGCAGCTACCTACCCTTAATTCAAGGCAAGCGTGTGGCAGTTGTGGCAAACCACACCACGCTGGTTGGATCAAAGCATCTGGTCGATACCCTGCTTACGGTTGGTGTAAACATTAAAAAGATTTTTTGTCCCGAGCATGGTTTTCGCGGCGATTTTGAGGCAGGCGAGCAAATTGGAAATTATACCGATAAAACGACAGGATTACCGGTAATATCGCTTTATGGCGGAAATAAAAAACCAAAATCAACCGATTTAAGCGACATTGATGTAGTGATTTTTGACCTGCAGGATGTAGGCGTTAGGTTTTACACCTACATCTCAACCATGCACTACGTGATGGAGGCCTGCGCCGAAAATGGTAAACCTTTAATTATACTCGATAGGCCTAACCCCAATGGGTTTTATGTTGATGGCCCTGTGCTGGACACCGCTTTCCGGTCGTTTGTGGGTATGCATCCTGTTCCTTTGGTTCATGGAATGACCATTGGCGAGTTTGCGCAAATGATAAACGGCGAGGGTTGGCTGAAAGGGAAAATCAAATGTGAGCTAACCATTATTCCCTGCAAGGGTTACACCCATAGCATGACCACTGCCCTGCCCGTTCGTCCATCGCCAAACCTGCCAAACCATCTTTCCGTGTTGCTTTACCCGTCGCTTGGGTTGTTTGAAGGAACCGTGGTAAGCGTTGGCCGGGGAACCGACTACCCTTTTCAGGTTTTTGGCTACCCCAATTTCCCCGATAAGGGATTTAGGTATATTCCCGTTGAGAAACGAGGGGCAAGCGTTAATCCACCCTATAAGGGCAAACCTGTTTACGGAATCGACCTAAGGGATTACTCGGTCAACTATTTCCTTGACCGCCGCGAGATTATTCTCGATTGGCTTATCTACTCCTACAGCAATTATCCCGAAAAGGAGAAGTTTTTCAACAACTTCTTTAACCTGCTTGCCGGCACAAGTGAGTTACGCCAGCAAATTGAAAGCGGATTAACCCCATCCGAAATCAGAGCCACATGGCAACCAGCACTTGAGCAGTACAAGCAAATCAGAAAAAAATACCTGCTATACCCCGATTTTGAATAACTTTGAGGCAAATCAATTTTACGGCTGTGGCAAAAAAGAATACTCATTACGTGGTTTGGGAAGGGCAAAACCCTGGCATTTATGAAAGCTGGAAGGAGTGCCAGAAGCAAATTAAGGGTTACCCAGGAGCTAAGTTTAAGGGTTTTCCCAGCAAATTGGCTGCAAAGCGTGCTTTTGAGATGGGCTACGAGGCCTTTAAGGCCATGAATCCCGAGCAGGAGATGCTTTTCAATACTAACGAGAATACCCCAAAACCCCAATACCCTTCGCTTGCCGTTGATGCTGCCTGGAATACAGCAACGCTTGAAATGGAGTATCAGGGTGTTGACTGCCAAACCGGCAAGCTTATTTTCCATCAAGGGCCTTTTCCCGATGCCACCAATAACATTGGGGAATTCCTTGCCATTGTCCATGGTTTGGCCCATCTGAAACAATTAGGGAGTAATATACCCATTTATACCGATTCAATGACCGCCATTAGCTGGGTTAGAGCAAAAAAAGCCAACACCAAGCTGGTACAAACCGATAGGAATAAAATGCTTTTTGAGTTGATACAGCGAGCCGAAAAATGGTTAAAGGAAAACACGTGGAAAAACCCATTGCTTAAATGGGAAACCCAGTACTGGGGTGAAATTCCTGCCGATTTTGGCCGAAAGTAAACCAATACCTATTACCTGTGAGCTTTGAGCATTACATAGCAAGGCGTTTTCTGAGTGGTTCCGATAGGCTAAGCCTTTCGCGACCTTTTATCCGTATTACCATAGCATCGGTGGCGCTGAGTGTGGCTGTGATGATTGTGGCCATAGCCGTTATTACCGGCTTTAAAAGGGAGATCAAGCAAAAGGTTGTGGGCTTTGGCAGCCATATCCAAATTACCAACTACGACAGCAACCAGTCGCTCGAAACCAATCCCATTCCAACAAACCTTCCGGTTACAAAGGAAATCCTAAAAATAAAGGGAATTAGGCATATACAGCGGTTTGCCATCAAGGCAGGCATCATTAAAACCGATACCGATATTCAGGGTGTGGTGCTAAAGGGAATAGCCCCCGATTTCGACTGGTCGTTTTTCCGCAAGAATTTGGTTGAGGGCCAAACCATTGCGCTTACCGATTCGGCCATTACTAACGCAACGCTTATTTCCAAAACCCTGGCTAACCTGCTTAAGCTTAAGGTAGGCGATAACTACGATATGTTTTTTGTTCAGGAGCCGCCCCGTTACCGCCGTTTTACCGTTGCCGGTATTTACGATACCAAAATGGTGGAGTTCGATAAGATGTTTGTGCTGTGCGACATTAAGCACATCCAGAAACTCAATGGCTGGAACGAAAATCAGGCCACGGGCTTTGAGATTTTGGTTGATGACATCGATAGGGTTGATGACCTGTGGGTTGAGGTTGACGACATAGCAGGTTTTGTTTTCCTCGACGATGGCTCGCGGCTAAAGGTGCAAAGCATTGTCGATAAGTACCCCAACATTTTCGACTGGTTAAACCTGCAGGATATCAACGCCGCGGTGCTCATTGTTTTGATGATGCTGGTGGCTGCCATTAACATGATATCGGGGTTGCTGATTGTCATCCTTGAAAAAACGCCAACAATAGGCCTGCTAAAATCCATGGGAGCATCGAACCAAAGCGTAAGAAAGATTTTTTTGATACAATCGGCCTTTATTATGTTTCGCGGGCTAATTATAGGAACCTTGGCCGGATTGCTAATCTGCATCATTCAAAAGCAGTTTGGTATAGTTAAGCTCGATGAGGCTTTCTACTTCCTTTCCGAGGTGCCCATCAATATTGTGTGGTGGCATGTTATCGCTTTAAACCTTCTGGCTTTTGCGGTAGGGGTGGCCATGCTGGTGGTTCCGTCGATGGTTATTTCGCGTATTAGCCCCGATAAAACCTTGAAGTTTGAGTAAAAATCAACACAATTAAACCATGCAAAAGCTTCGACTTTTACTGTTGCCCTTTTCGTGGCTCTACTGGTTAGCTGTTAAAATCAGGAATTTCCTTTTCGATATCAACATCCTGCGCGCCTTTGAGTTCGACCTGCCAACCATCTGCGTGGGTAACATTACGGTAGGAGGTACTGGAAAAACACCGCATACCGATTATCTTATCAATCTACTTAAAAAAAATTACCGAACGGCACTACTGAGCCGGGGTTATGGCCGCAAGAGCAAGGGTTTTAGAGTTGTTGACGACACTTCAAAGACCGTTGAGGTGGGCGATGAGCCCCTGCAGCTAAAGCTGAAACATCCCGACATTGCCTGTGCAGTGCACGAGGATAGGCTGAACGGTGTGGTGGAGCTGGTGGGTGCTTACCCCGATATCGAGGTGGTTGTTCTGGACGATGCCTTTCAGCACCGCTGGATAAAGGCTGGGCTTAACATCCTGATGGTTGACTACAACCGACCGGTTTACAACGATTTTTTCCTGCCGGCAGGCAACCTGCGCGATAGCGTTGCTGAAATACGCCGGGCCAACATCATTATAGTGAGCAAATGCCCTGCAAGTCTTTCGGCTATTGCACAACAGGCCATGGCCAAAAGGCTAAAAATCAACCCAAATCAAAGCATCTACTTTACATCGGTGCGGTATGGAAAACCCATATCGGTTTTTGGAATAAACGAAGACTATAATTTTAATCTAAATACAAACATCTTCGCACTTGCTGGAATTGCAAACCCCCAGCCATTTATCAATCAGCTTGATGAAAATTATAAATTGATAGGCAGTAAGACCTTTGCCGACCATCACAATTTTTCGGTTAAAGAAATTCTATCTATTTTTGGGGCTACCTCAAACGATGTAATACTGGTAACCACGGAGAAGGATGCAGCCCGAATTCGCGGGCTTAATCTGCCAACGGATATTAAGAGCAGGATTTACTACCTGCCGCTTGAGGTTTACTTTATCAATAGTGACGAAAACAGGTTTAACAGTCAAATATTAGATTATGTTGGAGAAAATAAACCAAACGGTAGCCTATATCAAGGGTAAGGTTACCATTGAGCCCGAAGTGGGAATTATACTTGGAACCGGTTTGGGTGGCTTAGTTCGTGAAATTGAAAATCCGCAGGCGTTGGACTATAAAGAGATACCGAACTTCCCTGTTTCCACAGTTGAAGGGCACTCGGGTCGTTTGATTTTTGGCACCCTGGGCGGAAAGAAGGTGGTAGCCATGCAGGGCCGTTTCCACTACTACGAGGGTTACGATATGAAACAGGTAACCTTCCCGGTTAGGGTGATGAAATTCCTGGGCATCAAATACCTTTTTGTATCGAATGCCAGCGGCGGTGTTAACCCCGATTTTGAGATTGGCGATTTGATGATTATTAACGACCACATCAACCTGATGCCCAATCCGCTTTTAGGACCCAATATCAATGAGTTGGGTCCCCGTTTTCCCGATATGCACAAACCCTACGACCACGACCTTATTGACTTGGCCAAAAAGATTGGTGCAGAGTTGGGTTATAAGTTACAGCTGGGATGTTATGTGGGAACCACTGGGCCAACCTTCGAAACCCCTAAGGAGTACCAGTACTTCCGTATTATTGGAGGTGATGCCGTAGGCATGTCAACCGTTCCTGAGGTTATTGTAGCCCGTCACATGAACCTACCCGTGTTTGCCATATCCATTATAACCGATTTGGGCGTGCCCGGGAAAATTGTAGAGGTATCGCACGAGGAGGTTCAAAAGGTAGGCGCCATGGCCGAACAAAAAATGACAAGAATATTCAAGGAGATGCTTACAAGGCTATAATCCTTCGTAATTTTCAAAGAGAAAGGCTGCCGCAATGGTGGCCTTTTTTAATAAGTTGATGGTTGACGGTTGATGGTTGACGGATGTTCGTGAGTGTATTGTCATGTTGAGCGTTAGCGTAACATCTCACTTACCATAAAGGGGCGATCCTTCTGCATGCTAAGGATGAAAAGCGCAAATGTTCGTTGTTCTATTTCGTTTAACGGCTCACGTTTCGCGTTTTAAATTCCTCTAACTTCTTCTAACTCCCTCATATTCTCCATAGAACCGTTTAACGATTCATGCACTTCCTTTAACCTTCTCTTGCCTTTTTCTCCCAAAAAAATTGTAGGTTTGCAATCGTTTTAAACAGCAACACAATGGCAAAGACAAAACCAAGCATTCCCAAGGGAACACGTGATTTTAGCCCGGAGCAAATGGTGCGCCGCAATTATATTTTCGATACCATCCGTTCGGTTTTTAGCAAGTATGGCTTTATGCCCATCGAAACACCCGCCATGGAGAATCTCTCAACCCTACTGGGTAAGTATGGCGACGAGGGCGATAAACTGCTTTTCAAGATACTCAACTCAGGCGATTTTATCGACAAGGTTGACCCAAATATCCTGAAGCCGGGCAATTCCAATGCTGTATCGCTGGCAATTTGTGAAAAGGGTTTGCGCTACGACCTTACCGTTCCCTTTGCCCGTTTTGTAGTTCAGTACCAGAACGAGATAGTTTTTCCGTTCAAGCGTTACCAGATTCAACCCGTTTGGCGTGCCGATAGGCCGCAAAAGGGTCGATACCGTGAGTTTTACCAGTGCGATGTTGATGTTATTGGTTCAAACTCGCTACTCAACGAGGCTGAACTGGTGCTGATTATAAATGAGGTTTTTGAAAAGCTCAAGGTTCGCACCTTGCTCAAGGTGAACAATCGCAAGATTTTAAGCGGCATTGCCGAGGTTATTGGCCATGCCGATAAGTTGATTGATATTACCGTTGCCATCGATAAAATTGAGAAGATAGGTATTGATGCGGTTAACGATGAGCTGCGCGAGCGCGGAATTGATGACGCAGCCATTCAGAAACTGCAACCCATTATTCAGCTACAGGGTAGCAATACCGAAAAACTATCAACATTACGAAATGTTTTACAGGGCAGCCCCATTGGCCTAAAGGGCATTGAGGAGATGGAGGAGCTTTTCCGTTACATTGAGGCTTGGGGCAATTTATCAACACAGGTTGAGTTAGACCTTTCGCTTGCGCGAGGCTTGAACTACTACACAGGTGCAATCTTTGAGGTTAAAGCTTTAGATGCTGAAATGGGCAGCATATGCGGTGGTGGCCGCTACGACGACCTAACCGGAATATTTGGTTTACCCAATGTAAGTGGCGTAGGGGTATCGTTTGGTGCCGACCGTATTTACGATGTGATGCTACAGCTTAACCTTTTCCCTGAGAGTTTAACTTCTACAACTCAGGTAATGTTCGCAAACTTTGGCCAAGCCGAGGTGGCATACTGCATGCCAGCAGCCCGCAGGCTTCGCGATGCAGGAATTAGTGTTGAAATTTACCCCGACTCCGCCAAGGTGAAAAAGCAGTTTGAGTATGCCAATAAGCGCAACATTCGCTTTATGGTAATTGCTGGCGAAACCGAAATTCAAAACCGTCAATTTTCCGTTAAGAACATGGTAACCGGAGAGCAGATTACCATTCCATTCGATAGTTTAGAAACACATATCAAGTTGAACCTATAATAAAAATCAAACTTAAACCATGGCAAAAGTTCATACCATATCGCCCAAGCCATTAAGCTGGGATGTAATTGAAAATTTGATAGATGAGCCACACAAACTTCAACTTTCCGATGAATCGCGTCAGCTCATTGCCAAGTGCCGCGATTACCTTGACCGTAAGATGGAGAACGAGGAGACACCCATTTATGGTATAACTACCGGATTTGGTTCGCTTTGCAACAAAACCATATCAAAGGCTGAACTATCGCAGCTGCAGAAGAACCTGGTTATGTCCCACGCCTGCAGCACAGGCGAAATGGTAAATCGCGAGATTGTGAAGCTTATGCTTTTCCTTAAGGCTCACGCCTTATCGTTAGGCCACTCAGGTGTTCAGGTCGAAACCGTTGAGCGCATTATCGATTTCTACAATAACGATGTTATTCCTGTGGTTTACGACCGAGGGTC
>LUYY01000128.1 GCA_001603415.1 Bacteroidales bacterium Bact_07
GCAGGGCAGCATTATCCATTTGCATGTATGAGTGTTTACACAATCTTTTTTATACTACCCTAATAGGTTATGTTTCTTTTTATTTTATACTCCAATTTTTTATCTCTAACCTTATTGTTTTTGTTAACCTTACACTGGTAAGTAAGTTTCTCGGTCCAGTTTCCATAGCTGTCGTATGTGTACTCGTAGTAGTATCCCTGCTCCATTTTGCTATTGGGTAATGCTTCGAGAATCACATCGCCATGCGAGTTGAACTCGCGCTTAATTGCCGAGGGCGGTTCAGGAAGTTTGGGGTCGAGCGGGTAAGTGTTTGCCCCAATAAACTGTTCGTTCGATTTGTAGCTCAATACTCTTATGGTGTTGTTTTGGGGTAGGTAAACAACTCGTTCTCTGCCAATAAGTACATTTTTTTCATCAAAAATATGTACCTCGGTAATCTTAAGGTCCTTGTCGGGTGTTATTTGGGCTCGTTGCTTAACCTGGTTTTCAAAAAGAACGGTTATTTCCTCCAGCACACCCGAAGTGTCGTTGTATGTAAGCTGAGTTTGTTCGGTAATCCAGCCCTTGAAGTTCATGAACTGCCTGTTTACCATTCGGGTTAATTCGCCTTTGGCGTTGTATTCCCAGCTACTTTCGCCCATGATACCTCCAACTTTATTATATCGCTTTTCGCTCGATATTTTTCCAAAGGAGTTATACTGTTTTACCACTCTGAAGTAACTTGGTATGCCGCTTTGGGGAATAAGCAGTTCGTGTATCTCTTCAACCTTGCTAAATGCTGGACCTCTCGATTCTGAACCACGGTTCGAAAAGTAAATGTCCAGTATTGGTTGCGATACCGAGTGAAGAGGAAGCAATAAAAGGAAAAACAGAAAAGGTTTTAATCGCATAGCATGAATAGTTTAGCACAAATATAGCAAAACCATTGTTAGCTATGATTGAGTTATCGATATAATCAAAATCGATATTAATCAAAAAGCGCTGCACATAGCAGCGCTTTTTGATGTGATGGAATTATAATCTTATTCGTAATCCTTAAGGGCATTCATCAGTTTTTGTCTGGAGAAGAAAATGCGACTTTTAACTGTGCCGATTTTCAGGTTAAGCTTTTCGGCAATCTCCTTGTACTTATACCCCGATGTGTGCATTTGGAATGGGATACGGAACTCATCATCGAGTTCATTAATTTTCTTGCTAATCTCACTGTGCGAGTACATGGCATCGGGACCAAAAGTGTCGGGCTTGCTGTTGATAAGGAACTGGTTGGTGCTTCCATCAAATGTAGTGCCTTGTTTAACCGACTTACGGTAGTTGTTAATGAAGGTGTTCTTCATAATGGTGAATGTCCATGCCTTAATGTTGGTGTTATCTTCAAACTTTTCTTTGTAGGTTAAAGCTTTAAGGTATGTTTCCTGTAACAAATCGCGAGCATCCTCGCGGTTTGCTGTAAGACTGTATGCAAATCGTTCCAGATTTGGTTCCAGCTCTATAAGTGCCTGGTTGAATTCTTGCTGTGACATATGTTTTGGTTTTTTAATTAGACTAAATCCAAATTGTTTGTTGAAACAAATTTAGAATAAATCTAAACAATGTGCAAGATGATATTTATCAATTTACACACAAGGTTTTCGTTTTCTAAATAAGAGTTTGTGTCTTTGTCAATTTCAATAAAGGAAGTGCGACGGTTTTCTAAATTGACATAAAATAATAAACCCCGCAAAATGCGGGGTTTATAACATTATTTAGCTGCTGGAGTTATTTAATAATTGTAGGGTCGAGTCGAGCAATGATTTTCATTAAGTCCTGAGCCGATGAAACATAGGTTAGATACGATGGCCCACTCTTTTCAGTAAAGGCATGGCCTGTGGCGATTATCTCAACTTCGGGCAATGCTTTTTTCATGGGCTCAAATGCCTCGTCCATATCGGCGCTAACAAACGATGAAAGCGAAGTGAATACCATCTTGCAGTTCAGGTCCTTTGCACATTTTATTACGTCGTCGATTGGGGTTGACTGCCCAAGGTAGATGGTTTTGTAACCGGCGTTCTTGGCCACATAGGCAAAGTAAAGCAGTCCAATTTCGTGGAATTCGCCTTCGGGTAGGAAGAAAATGATTGGGGTGGTTTTACCAACTTCGGGTTGCTTGCAGGTGCGGTAAAGGTGGCTCAGCAAATTGCGAATGACGTTACTTGCAAAGTGCTCGTGGGTTGTGGTAATTGCTCCTGTTTGCCAAAGGTCGCCAAGCCGTTGCAGGTAGGGTAGCACTAAGTTTTCAAAGGTGTATTCAATGCCATGTTTTTCCGACCATTCGCTGATATGCCTGAGTAGTTCAGATTCGTTATACTGAATTGTGGCAGTAATCAAGGGTTCAAGGTTGATGTTGCCCATACGATGGTCCGATACGAACTTTGATGCCAAATCCGAGAGTTCCTCGAGCGACATGCTTGCCAGCTTGCTAATCCTGAAGCCACGCTTTAAAAGCAACGACAGGTTGATTATGAACCTCAAATCGTTATCGTCGTAACGGCGGATATTGGTGTCGGTTCGTTGGGGCGAAAAAATATTGTATCGCTTTTCCCACATCCTAATGGTAGATGCTCTTATTCCCGAGAGCAACTCCATCTGCCTAATTGTGTATTGTGCCATTTTGCTATACTGCTAAAAGTGTTTATCAGTTTAACGCCAAAATGGTAAAAAGGTTTAACAAAATTATTAGATTTTTTTTCTAACTATCATCATTCCATCACGAATTGGCAGTAATACATTTTCAAGATAGTCATTTTCCTGAACCATTTTGTTGAATTGCCGGATTGCATTTGTTTGCTCATCGTTACACGACGGGTCAAATACCTTGCCATTCCATAAAACATTATCGGCAATCAGAAATCCACTGTTGTTTAATTTTTCCAGGCATAGGCTTAGGTACTGTGGATACTCTTTTTTTTCACCATCAATGTAAATCAAATCATATTTATGGTGAAGTGTAGGGATAATCTCCAAGGCATTGCCAATCAGGAGGTTTACTTTGCTTAAAACGCCTGCCTTGTTGAGGTAATACTCAATGTTATCCTGCAGCTCATCGTTTACCTCAATGGTGTCGATATATCTTCCATCGGGCAGCGCCCGAGCTATGCAAATGGTAGAGTAGCCGGTAAATGTTCCAATCTCAAGCACCCGGTTTGGGCTAATCATCTGGCATAGCATCTCGATAAACTTACCCTGGACAGGACCGCTTATCATGCGAGGGTTATAAGTGGTAAGATAGGTATGCCGCGTAAGCTCCTCAAGCACCTCGCCAACCGGGGTTGTATGGTTTTTAAGGTATTCGTCAAACTCGTGGTTAGTAGTACTCATTGTTACTTGAATATTAGGGTCGATAATCTATTCTGGTTGAGTATTTCGTTGGCAACCTCCATGATTTCCAATGAGGTAATTTGCTCAATCAGTTTGAAAACATTTATTAGGTTGTCGGGGCGCTCGTAAACCAAAATGCTTTTGGCTGTTGAAATCATGAGGTTTTCACCGCTTTCGGCACCAATGGCCAATTGGCCTATGAGTTGTTTTTTGGCTTTTGAGAGTTGAAGAATGCCCATCCGCTTATTCCTAAGCATATCGAGTTCCTGAAGGATTATTTCGACAGCCTTATCGGTATCGGCTTTATCGGTGCCAAAGTAGATAGTGAAAATGCCGGTATCGCTGTATGGGGTGTACGATGATTCCACGTTGTAGGCAAGGCCATGTCGTTCGCGTAATGCCAGGTTAAGCCTTGAGTTCATTCCCGGACCGCCCAAGATATTGTTGGCCAGGTGCATGGCAATGCGTTTTGGGTTATGCAGGTCGTATGCGGTAGTGCCAACAATACAGTGCGATTGGTAGGTCGATTTCTTAACTGTTTTATTTTGTGGGATATACTCAGTAATGGGAGGTCTTTGGTAATTGCGCGGATTGGGCTGCACACTACCGAAATGTTTTTCAGACAGTTTCACAATCCGACTAAAAGGAATATCGCCAATTGAACAAAATACCATTTGGTCGGTGTTGTAGGTGCGCCCCATGAAATCGATTATATGCTTACGGTTGAACTTTTTCAGCTGTTTTTTTGTACCCAAAATATTTCGACCAAAGGGATGGTTTGGAAAAATTAGTTCCTCAAAATCATCGAATATTAGTTCCGCCGGGGAATCGTGATATGAGTTAATTTCATCAACAATAACCTCTTTCTCGCGCCTCAGTTCTTTTTCGGGAAAGGAGCTGTTGAACATGATATCGGCTAAGAGTTCAATGGCGCGGGTAAAATCCTGTTTAAGGAAAGTGGCATGAATGGCAGTTTCCTCCTTGGCTGTGTAGGCATTCAAATCGCCTCCAACGTCCTCCATGCGGCTCATGATGTGAAAAGCCTTACGTTTTTTTGTGCCCTTAAAAATCACATGCTCAATAAAATGGGCTAAGCCGTGCTCATGGTCAAGTTCGTCGCGTGAGCCGGTGTTTACCATCAAGCAGCAATAGGCCACTGGCGAATCGGTTCGCTTATGGGCAATGCGTATCCCGTTTTGAAGTGTATAGAGTTCAAATTCCATTCCCTAAAAATAATCGCAAACCTATTACATTTAAATGGTTTTGCAAAAATAAACACATGTTCCGGAGGTACCGGTTTTTAGGGTTTAGCTTTGCTGCAATTAAAAAAATGATTGAAAGTTTGCTTAAGCAAACACAGGTGCTATGCTGTGAAATAGCTATGACCATCTTCCATTAATGCTTGCTCCGCACCATCCACATATGCCATTTTTCAGGTTTACGATTGATACATTGAATCCCCTGCGTTCCACCACAACTTTGCCACACGATGGGCAAATGGTGTCGCCTGCCCCGGGCAGGGCTGAGTTGCCTATGTAAACATACTTTAATCCACAATTTTGGGCTATTTCTTTTGCCTTAATTAGGGTTGAAGTGGGTGTTTGCGGCAGTTGAGTGAGTTTATAAAGAGGGAAGAACCGGCTGAAATGCAATGGAACTTCCATAAATCCATTGCTTGCAAGCCATTGACACATCTTGCGTATCATGGTGTAATCGTCGGTCCATGTGGGGATAACCAGATTGGTAATTTCGACCCAAACGTTCATCTCTCGCAGTACGCGCAGCGTGTTAAGCACAGGTTCAAGGGTTCCGGCGTTAAGTTTTAGGTAGATATCGTTACTAAACGATTTCAGGTCGATATTGGCGGCATCAATCCTTGTGGCTAATGTGCGTAATGGTTCCTCGTTGATGTAGCCATTGGATACAAGTACATTCCCAATGCCTTTCTTTTGGGCAATGCCAGCAGTTTCGTACATGTATTCGTAAAAAGTGATTGGCTCAGAATAGGTGTAGGCTATTGATTTACAGCCATTCCGAATGGCTTGGTCAACCACTTGATCCGGAAATAGTTCGGCATTGTTCGTTTCCCTGGGACTCGACTGCGAGATTTCCCAGTTCTGGCAATTTAAACATCCAAAATTGCATCCTGCCGTTGCAATGGAAAACGATTTTGTTCCGGGAAGGTAGTGGTAAAGCGGTTTCTTTTCGATGGGATCGATATGCACAGCACAGGG
The DNA here is from genome assembly GCA_001603415.1 of Bacteroidales bacterium Bact_07. Lineage (GTDB taxonomy): Bacteria > Bacteroidota > Bacteroidia > Bacteroidales > Tenuifilaceae > Tenuifilum. The sequence continues at coordinate 5,589 of LUYY01000128.1, forward strand.
ATTGCCGAAGGCAATGGTGTAAAGCTTTCCGTTGTAGTTAACGCGGTTGCGGCATTGGCTGGTTTCACCAGGCCGAATATTGCACTCGTTAGGGCAAAGGTTGCAGCGCATACCGCGTGGGGTTGGGGTGTAAAACATGGCCTCGCGGCTCCACTTCCAGGGCTTATCGTCCAAAGCTAATGCCGATAGGCTCAGGTAGCGCATGGCCATTAATCCTCCAGTAGCCAGAAGGCTGCGCTTCAGGAATTCGCGTCGCGATATCTTTTTCATAGCATCAACATTAACCATTTAAAAATACATAAATACCAGCACCTAACGCTAAAACAGTGGTTGTAGCAATAAACCCAATCGATGGGATAAGCAAAAGGGTTACAACCACAATACCAGCAGCCGATCCCAAAAGATCGGCAGCGTATGTCTTAGCGGGCTGTTTGCCGCTAGAGCCTGAACTCTCGGTGATGTTCACATACAGGTATCCTACGGCAAACGATGCCATGAGTGTTCCAATACTTAGTATGGCAATTAGCAGCCATAACGCGATATACGCCATGGTTAACCATAGGGCTATAAGAATAACCAACGTGGCGACGAGTAGGGTTTTTATTCGGTTTGTATTCAAGCTTTGCAACTTACCATGGCTCATGCAACCAGCAGCTAAGCCACCCATAAAAAGGGCAATCATGGCGCCAAGAGCACCGTAAAGTAGGCCTGCGCAAATCTGAAGCGTTAGCAGGTAAAGGGTTTGAACTGCCGAGCCGGTAAACCCAACAATGTACATTGGTTGCAGTTGCTTTTGTAAAAAGAACAATGGGATTAGTAGAAGCAAAAATCCAATGGTTAGCAATACCCAAGTTCTATTCCCAAACATCGACAGGTAACCTAACGTGTTTTGTAGAACAGGCCATGGATGGTTATCGGTATTAAGTTTTTGGGTAAAGGCGATTTGCTCATGAAAGAATTGGTTTCGCAGGGCGATGTGTTCATCGTTAATATAATCGGGACGGACGTATAGGTTGGCTTGGCAAACATTACGTTCGCTCAGTAGCCTTGCCATGTCGATACGAATGGTGCTGTCGGAAGCAAGCAGGTAGTCGCGTTCTCCGGTTATAACCTCTACGTTACTAAAAACTCTTTTTAGCGTAAAGGCAATCGATGAGTAGGTTTTTTGCTTGGGATCTGATGCATAGTTACCAATGCCTGCAAGATTGTAACAAACAACCGCCGATTTTGTAAGACGTTTCTTGAGATGCTTCAGAAAGTCAAGCGTGTAGTATCGGTTTTGCTCAAGCGATGTGGGTTCAGGTGTGGCAATAATAGCAATATCGTACAGTTCAGTCGATTTTCTTAAGAAATTGCGTATATCACCTTTTATCACCTTAACGTACTCCGGAAAGGATTGCTTGCAAAAGCGTTTGCTCTCGCTCAGCAGGTGTGGGTTAGGCTCAACATAATCAACTTTTAAAAGCTTGTATTTGCTGAGTTCATCCACAAGGCCGGCATAACCACCCGATACCAGTAATACTTTTTGGGGAGTATTGCGTTGCGCCATGGCGTAATGCACGGTTTCCTCGCAGTAAATTGTGTTTTGAGTTCCAAAAAGCATTGCGCCATTCCCAAAAAAGTTGATTTGTTCGTCCGACCCGGTTACGGTTATGCTTCCGTATGGCGAATCGCTTACCGAAAGCACCTTTTGCCCGGGCAAAATGATGGTTTCAGCATAAACATCGATATTGAAAACTTTTATACCGATACCGATAAGTAATAGTGTTAAAGGCAACAGAAGTTTTACGGGCCTTTTGTGCGGAATGGCGAGAACTAAACTTACAACAAAGCCAATTGCTATTACAGCAAGGTAAGTGTTAAATACCCAGATAATTACAAGCGATAGCAAAAGCCCCCCAGCCAAACTTCCTAACGCTTCGTTAGCGTAAATGGTTGGGTATTGTGATTTTGCTTGTTTGGTGAGTAAGGCGTAAACCATGCCCGATGGGAACGCTGTGGGAGTAATCATTAGGATAACCATTAATATTACAAAGTAAGGGGCAATGAGCACTCCCGATGGGAAAAAGGTTTGCCTGATTTCGCCCGAAAGGAAGATGAAAAGCACTGCCGAACCAAACATGAACCAAAGTGCCTTTGTGGTTACCTTTTGGATGTTTATTCTGTTACTCGATTTGCTTCCAGCAAGGGCTCCCACTCCCGATATCAGCATCCAGATCCCAATTATCCATGTTACCAAAAACTCGTTACCCTGAAACACCTTTGTGAACTGCCTTATTAGCAAAACCTGTAGGGAAACTGAGAGTAGCCCGAGCGCAAAAGCCAACAGTAAAAGGAGGTGTTTGGGCTCAATATTTTCTCTATCGGCCGGTAAAACCCTAAACGATAAATACTTGCTAAAGTAACTCCTATGCCAAAGGGTATGAATGAAAGCCACCGCACTCATGGCAATTCCGAGCTGAACGTGCCACGACAGCATGACCTTAACAAAGTCCCATCCCAGTTTATAGTTAATGTTGATTGTAAGCAGGATGCCAAGCACGGCACAGCCAAGGAATAAAAACAGCAGAATAAAGTTCCAGAACTTTCGGTGTGTTGAAATAGACATAATACCCGCTTGCGCCAAAAGACTGCCAAGCAGATAGTATAGGGTTATTGCTAATGAAATTGGAACTAAAAAGTAAGGTGAGTTCATGAGCCTTAATCTACCTTAAGCCCAGTTCCTTTTCATCGAAAACAATAGCCTCGTAGGTGAAAATCTCAGCATCACGCCAGCCGTCCCATCCAATCCCAGCCTTATCGCGTGCGCAGTGGCCAAGGAATTCTTCAAGTGACCATCGGGTTTCCTTTGCCACTTGTGGCAAAAAAGTTCCCGAACGGCTTCCCTTTTTGATATAAATCCCATGCTTGCCTAACTCTATCTCCTTAATACTGCTAATCCGTTTCATGGGGGTAAGCACTGAGATTTCAATATCGATATCCTTGAGTTCATCGTGGGTAACCGATTCAAAACGGTAATCTTCCGTGGCTGCCGAAATGGCCATTGCCATTACAATGCGGTAAAGTGGCGTGCTGGTTGAAAAGTTGCCAATGCATCCACGAAGTTGTCCGTGGTTATGAAGGGTTACAAATGCACCAGCATTGGTTTTAAGCGTACCCGATAATTTGGTTTCGTCGGGTGGAGTGGGGGTTTTTCCTGAAAGGTAATCGTTGAGGGTTCTTCTTGCAAGTTTTAGTAATTCACGTCTATCGTCATCGGATAGGTTGAAATCGGTTGTTTGGGTTTGCTGTTGTATGGCGGCAATAGCCCAGTAGCCTACAACTCTATCCTTTCCGCCATAAGGCGAATCGCCTGAGTTTCTATACATTATGGTTTTGTAGGTGATGCCCGGTTTGCCTTCGGTTATTTTCAGAAGGGTAAGGCCCGATGTCCATCCACACATGGCTGTGGCCAGGTCATCGATGCCGGCGTTCTCGTTTCGGATTTTGGCTTTCATGAACTCCACGGGCGAGTTTGTGGTAATGGCGTGAGCCATATCGTCGTCGGAACGGCGTGCGTCATCGTAGGCGGGGTAGTGCGAAAAATCGGAACTGATAATAAATAGATTTTCGGGGGTAAAGTAGGGTTCAAGGGCTTCGGCCAAAAGGGTAACGGTGGCTTGCGACTCGCCACCAATAATTATGGGGATAATTGAAAAATCGTTTTTGAGCCAGTATTGCAGGAATGGCAGCTGAACTTCAAGGCTATGCTCCCTGATATGCGGTTCTATATCATCGGTTAGCACGTTGTGCTTTTGAACCAGCTCACTTGCCAACGGATCGATTGATATCTTACCCAGCGGTGTAACGAATGTGCCCTTGGTGTAAACGGCTGCGCCGTTAAAGAACATGGTATGGCTCGATCCAATCAAAAAGATATGCTTGAATTTCTTGTTCCGGTCAATTTGCCGGTATCCAGCTGCAGCAACCTGACCTGAGAAAACGTATCCAGCATGTGGCACTATCAGGGCCAAGGGTTGTTCATCCAACACCTGTTGGGCGCTATCGAAGTAGGTTTTCAGTTCCTTTTCAAGCTGAGCCTTGGTGCCAGGGTAAAACTGTCCTGCCACAGCTGGCTGCCTATCGAACTCGTTAGGTTTATTCATATCCTGTCCATTACACGATGTTTCGGTTACCATCAAAACAGTTAGCGTAAAAGCATATAGTCTTTTACTCCAATTAAGCAGATTATACATTATGCTAACGGTTTGGTATTTTCCCAAATATACCTTTACGATATGGAAAAGTCAAGGGGAAAAGTCAGAAAAGTATGAGTTTGGGTAAGGTTTAAACCGATAGTAACTGCAATCAATAGCCTGCCTGAAGAATCAAATATCTAAAAAAACAGCGACACTTAGTGGTCGCTGTTGTTAGGGGAACAATATTTTGCTACTGCCAAACCAAGGTTACTACCGACTTGGCTGCCATAGTGTATTTTATTGCTTTGCTGGATTGAACGATGGTAAAGGTTTTGGTGAAATCGTTGTAATTGGCTATTACCATTACCTTGGTGCCGTCAGTATTGCGAAATGTCACAAAGTCAACATTAGTAATTGATGGATCGGGTTGTGTATAAATGCGTTTAGCTCCGGGCCTAACGAATTTTGAAAAATGAGCCAGGGCGTAATACTCCTCGTTTCGGGTTATAGTTCCACCACCGCCTGCAATGGTAATCACACCACGGCAGTCCTGACATCCGTTGTTGCGTGGGCCGTGATTTTGGTCGAGAGCCAGGTTCCAGAAAAGAGCATTGCTCGACCAGTTATTGGCAGTTCCAATCAGGATATTCTTCATGTACCACATCAGGTTATCGCCAAAATTTATAGCCCAGTTACCTCCGGATATTTCAGTAAAATAAAGTTTTTTGTCAGGGAAGGCATTGTGCACAACACTCATGGCCGAAACATCTCCTGCATAAGCATGAAAAGCCGAACCATCTATGTACTTGGCTGCAATGGGGTCGCTTAGTACAGTTGTGGCGTAATCGGACCTATCCCAGTTGTGGTCGTAAATTACAATTTTGGTGTTGATTCCCGCTGCCTCAAACGCTGGCCCTAAGTAATCGCGAATGAAACTCTTTTGCTCAGCAGGCTGCATCAGCATGCAGGGATAGCCAGCTGTTGAATGCAAGGGCTCGTTTTGGGGTGTTATGGCATCAATCCGTATCCCCTCTTTTTGCATTTCATGGATGTATTTTACAAAGTACTGTGCGTAAACCGAGTAAAATTCAGGTTTGAGTTGACCACCTTTAAGGCTGCCATTGGTTTTCATCCATGCCGGGGGGCTCCACGGTGAACCCATCAGTTTAATTTCGGGATATATGGCCACAATTTCTTTTAGAATGGGAACAACATCTTCGGTATCGCGCGATAGAGAGAATTTCTCCAGGTTAAAATCGGTTTCACCAGCAGGTACGTCGTTGTATGTGTAATCGGATAAAGAAAAGTCCGATGCTCCCATGGTTAGCCTGAGGTAGGTTAAACCGATGCCTTTCTTGGGGTCAAAAAGTTCTTTCAGGATACTCTGCCGCTGCGTGGGGTCGAGCGAGTGGTGAAAAAGGTAAGCCGATGAACCGGTAAGGGCAGCACCATAACCCTCCACCTCCTGATATTGATAAATAGTATCTACCTTTACCTGTGGCCATCCTGCTCCATTCAATGGGATTATTGGTAGGCTATCCTGGCGGAAGAGAACCGATTTATCACCTTTTGTAAGCCAAATCTGTGCCGATCCTATTTTTTGAGAGTTGGGATCTGTGTTAGCCGGTAAATCATTCTTGGAACATCCGCTCATATTTAAAACCACAAGCGAAAGCCAAAGGAAAGTTACTTTTCGGTAATTACAAGTCATCTTTTTATCAAAACTAAATGAGGTTATAGAATGCAAATATAAGTAAATTGCCGCTTGCTAAAACGGATTGGTCGATTTATGCCAATGACCTAAGCCTATTATTTAAGTTAAACCTGATGGTAT
>LUYY01000129.1 GCA_001603415.1 Bacteroidales bacterium Bact_07
AGGCTATCGGGACCCGAATAGCTGTAACGATCTAGAATCTCCTCAATTTTTTCAGCGTTCGACATATCTCTTTAAAATACTTAAACCTAAATGGAAAATACGCAAACAAAATATATTGTTAAACAACTAACAAACTCATATCTAAATCTATTTCAATACATTACAATGAATTATACTTTGTTAATCACGGAACAATTTAATAAAACATTATAAAATTTGTTCGCTTAGTATCAATATTTTAATTATTTAAAACGATTACAGATAAGAGCTTTGAACTAAAAAATGATTAAATTTCAGGCATAATTTGTAAACCATACCCTATATTAGCTTTTTGAAAACAGTGTTATATTTATAACATTACGATGGATAAAAGGGCCGAGGTGATTATATGTTTAGGTAGTTCTTGCTTTGCACGCGGTAACAAGGCTACGCTTAAAGCTATAATGAAGTTTTTGGATGAACATGACTTGAAAGAAAGAGTAAATTTTCATGGCGGGCATTGCTTTGGTAACTGTGCCGAGGGACCTAACATTTCCGTTAATGGTAAGCTTTTCACGGGTGTAGATGAGAATAACATTATTGACATACTGACAAACGAATTACTGTAGGAAATCAATTGCATAATGTCGAAACTATTTAGCATAGACGAGCGAACTTGCATAAATTGTTATGCATGTGTTAGGGTGTGCCCTGTAAAGGCTATTGAGGTAAAAGCGGGGCAAAACTATGCTCGAATCATCGATAGTCGTTGCGTGGGATGTGGCAGTTGTTTAAATATTTGTCCGGTTAATGCCGTTAGCTATAAGTCGTCGAAAAAAGAGGTTCTGGAAATACTCAAAGGTGATGAACCCGTTGCGGCCATTTGCTCGCCAAGTATATCGGGCGAATTTGCCGACATTACCGATTACCGCAAATTTGTGCAGATGATTAAGCAACTTGGTTTTACCTACGTATGTGAGGTAACCTTTGGCGTTGACCTTGTTGCCCGGGAATACAAAAAACTCATTGAGGACTTTAAGGGTAAATACTTTATTACCAGCATGTGTCCGGTAGTGGTATCGATGGTTGAGAAATATCACCCCGAAATTGCCCAAAACCTTGCCCCTATCATCTCGCCAGTTGTGGCAACCGCCATGGCGGTTAGAAAGGAATACGGCTCCAACGTTAAGGTTGTCCTCATAGGCCCTTGCATACAAAGCAAGGAAGAAATCAAACTTTACGATGATGAACGCAGAATTGATGAGAACCTAACATTTGTTGAGCTAAGGGAACTATTTGAAGAATTCAATATCAAGGAAAGCAACCTGGAATACTCCGAATTTGACGAACCCATTGGATACAAAGGGTCGCTATTCCCTATAGGGCGCGGAATACTCCAAGCTGTTGATATAAGCGAGGATCTGCTTACCGGAACGGTAATCAGCACCAATGGTCCCAATAACACCCTGCAGGCGCTTGATCAGTTCGAAACCAGTATCGATTTGATAAACAGGCACTTCAACCTGTTTTACTGTGAGGGTTGCCTAATGGGGCCAGGAACATCACGCGGTGGAAAAAAGTTTATCAGGCGAACCATGGTGGTAAACTACGCCAACAAGCGTTTAAAGACGTTCGACCGCGAAAAATGGGAAAAAAATATTGCCAAAAATAGCCTTGGCAATTTTTCGAGGAGTTTCACAATTGACGACCAACGCCTGCCCACACCAAATGAACAAAAACTCGAAGAGGTGCTTAAGGTGATTGACAAAGAATTTGTAGGACGCGATTCAGGCTGCGAGGCCTGCGGCTATTCATCGTGTTACGATTTTGCCTCGGCAGTGGCATCGGGGCTTGCCCATACCGATATGTGTCTAAACTTTACCCTAAAAAAACGACAGGAATACATTAAAACCCTTCAGGCAACGAACGAAAAACTCGCCAAGACACAGGAAGCACTCAGGGAATCGGAAAAGAAAGCACGAACGGAACAGGAGGCAGCAAGGGAAGCTACCGAGACCATAACCGCCATGCTAAAAAAGTTACCTTCGGCTGTGGTGCTTATCGACAAAAGAATGAAGATTCTGCAGAGCAACCAAAGCTTCATCGATTTGCTAGGCGACGATGCATTGGAAATTAACGAGATAATCCCCGGTCTTGTTGGCGCTGATCTTAAAACCCTGTTACCTTACAATATCCATAACCTTTTCACCAGCGTTTTGCAGAATAATACAGATATTCTGAACCGCGACGTGATGTATAAGGATAAACTGCTGAACATCTCGGTATTCACCATAAAACCCAATAGCATTGTTGGTGCCGTAATTCGTGATATGTATGCACCCGAGGTACAGAAAGAGGAGGTTATCAAGCGTATAACCGAAGTAATCGACAAAAACCTGGCAATGGTTCAAAATATTGGATTCCTATTGGGCGAAGGAGCATCGGAAACCGAAAAGATGCTTAATTCAATCATCAAAACATACCGCGAGGGGAAAAACAGCAACGATAAAGCTTAGCAACCCGAAACCATGTCGAGTAAGTTTTTTATAGAGGTAAACTGCCAGCAAAAGAACCACGACGAGGAGCGTATTTGTGGTGATGTTTTCTACTCGCGAAGGCTAATGGACGAGGAGCGAACCATCATTGTTCTGTCCGATGGCATGGGACATGGCGTTAAGGCAAATATCCTGGCAACCCTCACATCAACCATGGCGCTTAACTTCACCATTGAGCATAAAGAGGTTAACACCATTGCCGAAATCATCATGAACACACTGCCGGTTTGCTCGGTTCGGAAAATGAGCTACTCAACCTTTTCCATAGTTGATATTGACCACAACGGTGAAACCCGCATACTGGAATACGATAACCCTCAATGCTTAATTATGCGCGGAACCGAAGAGCTTGAACCCGAATGGCAATGTATCATTCTAAATAGTGAAAAAAATGCCGGGAAGGAGCTAAAATTTTGCTCATTCATCCCGCAAAAGGAGGACAGAATAATACTATGGTCCGATGGAATAACCCAATCGGGGCTGGGCTCAGCCGATTATCCTTTTGGCTGGGGCGATGAGGCTCGCGAGTTCGTAAAACGAATGGTAAAAAACGAACCCGATATTTCGGCTCGCAAGCTTAGCTCCAAGGTGGTGAACATGGCTTGCTTAAACGATGGTTATCACCCCAAAGATGATGCATCATGCGTGACAATATATTTCCGAAACCCCCGAAAACTATTAATATGCACCGGCCCGCCATACGAAAAAGAGAACGATACTAAACTTGCCAAGATATTTGAAACCTTTGAAGGCAAAAAGGCTATTTGTGGCGCAACAACCGTCGATATTATTGCCCGAGAACTAAAGCGAAACGTTGAGGACAGCTTAGAATTTACCGACCCCGATTTACCACCAATTAGCCAGATGGAAGGTGCCGATTTGGTTACCGAAGGAATTCTAACGCTAAGTAAGGTTAACACCATTCTTGAATCGTACAACGAGAACACAAACCTTGGCAAAGGTCCTGCCGACGAGCTGGTAAAACTTATCCTGGAAAGCGATAGCATTGAGTTTGTTATTGGAACCTGCATAAACGTTGCGCACCAGGACCCTAACCTGCCTGTTGAATTGGAAATTCGCAGGACAGTTGTGAAACGAATTGCAAACATTTTACAAGATAAATTTTTAAAGGAAGTGAAACTTCAGTTCCTTTAGGATTTATCGAACATTCAAACCTTTAATTAGAATAATTTTGGGAAGCCCCAACCCAAATAATTAGTTCAGGTGTTGACTTTTACTAACATTTTTGCAATATTTACGTTAAAATCATTGTTAATGCTTAAAACTATGCGCAGCTTTAGGGTTTCCTTGTTAAACATACTCATTGTTACGTGCTTCTCAGTTGAAGGATTCAGCCAGGATTGGAATGCAATTTTCACACTCGAAACCGACGCTGAATATTACATGGCTGAAGGCAATTTTTCAAAAGCAGCCGATACCTATGCAAAAGTTCTTAAGAAATTTCCTGAAAGCGCTAATTTAAAATTTAAGATTGCATACTGCTTACTCAAAACTCCCGACAGAAAATCGGAAGCTATCAGCTATTTGGAAGAAGCAGTGATGAAAGCTTCGGACAAATACGACGCTAAATCGCTTAAAGAGCCCAATGCTCCGCCTGAAGCCTTTTATCACCTTGGAATGGCCTACATGTATCAAAACGATTTTGATAATGCCCTAAAGTCATTCCAGGAATACAAGAAATATATTAAACCTAAGGATGAACAAGCCCAACGAATGGCAGAACATGCCATAGCCAGTTGCGAAAATGCAAAGCAATTTCAAAAAAGTCCAATAGGTATTAAATACAACCGGTTAGGCCCTGATTTTAATAATGAAAACGACAACTTTAATGCTGTGGTATCGGGCGATGGTAGCACGCTTGCATTCACTACCCGCACCTCCTCAGGAAACAAAATATTTGTTGCCAAAAAAGGTGATGATGGCTTGTGGGCTAAACCGGTTGACATAACCCGCAACCTGGGCAGTAAAAACCTGACCACATCATACCTATCGTACGAGGGAACTGAACTATACCTGATTGAAAACGACCCAAAAAATTCCGATATTGTTGTAAGTTTTTTACAAAAACGAAAATGGTCATCGCCTGTAAAGGCGGCAAAACCAATAAACTCCAAGTTCAACGAAACCCACGTTTGCGTAACCCGCGATGGCAATACGGTTTACTTTACCAGCGACCGCAAGGGCGGGCAGGGTGGCTTTGACATTTGGGTCTCAACCGTTAACAATGGCCGGTGGAGCGACCCCATAAATCTTGGCCCTAACGTTAATACCCCTTTCGATGAGGCAACTCCTTTCCTCTCACCCGATGAAAAATATCTTTTTTTCAGCTCCCAAGGACACAATACCATGGGTGGATTCGATGTGTTTTTTACCAACCTTCAAGGAAGTCCTAATGTTAAGAATGCAGGGTATCCTTTAAATACTACCGACGACGAAATCTTTTACTTTCCAACCGGCTTATCATCGGGTTACATTGCAAAATACACTCCCGATGGTTTTGGGAAACTTGACATTGCCGAGGTTGAAATAATCCCCATGGTTGATGTCAAACTTAACCTTATGCTTGCCGACAATGCACCACTGGATAAATACTACAACGTGAACGTAATAAATAATTCTACTGGCGAGGTAGTAGAAAAACAATCAGTAAAAGGTAAAACACAACTTAGCCTAAAGGTAAAACCCGGCAATTATACTGTAACTGCTCAGGGCGATGGCTTTGAGGAAACTAAAACACCTTTAAATATTCCAGCCAAGCCCGATAAATCGGAATATCAGACAAGTCTGATGCTAAATCCAAAACTTGTTGAACAACCTGTCGCCCAACTCGAAACGCCTAAGGAAGAACCCAAACCCGAAGTTAAGCCTGAGGTAAAACCAGAACCCAAGGCTGAAGTAAAACCTGAGGCTAGGGCTACCGATAAACCTAAGGCTGTTGAGCCCGAACCCAAAAAAGAACCAGTTGTAAAGCAAACCCCCAAAAAGGAAACAAAACCTGAAGTTGAAAAGCCAAAGCCTGAACCTAAACCCGCTAAAGCATTACCACCTACTCCTCCCCCAACAGCAGCCCCTAAGCCTCGTATGGACTTTAGTAAAACCACAAACACTGCAATGCTTGCCAAGGCTACCTATTCCGTTCAGCTAATGGCATCGCTACACCCTGTTGATTACAACTACTTTAAAATTGACAGTGTAAGTGTAACCATATCGCCTGATGGATACTACAGGTATAGTGTGGGGAATACCGAAAATGTTCAAGAAATCGAGGAATTGCTCCAAAAGGTTCGTAGCCATGGGTATAACAATGTTTGGGTTAGAATAAACCGCGAGCACCCCGGATACACCATTCAATTCCTTGCACTCCAAAAGCCTAAAAGTATAAAGCAGTTTGCTGAACTTTCCGATGTAATGGTTTACCGGGGATACGATGGTATATATCGATACTGCGTTGGCAAATACTCCACACCCGAAGAGGCTAACGCCGATTTGACCAAGATTGTGGGATTAGGCTACTCCGGTGCATTTGTCCGTGAACTCGGAAAGTAACCCATCAAATACAGATAAAAAGGCCGCCCTAATTGGGCAGCCTTTTTCTTTAAAAGATTGAAGCCTGAAACGGAATCCTCAATGTCAATGAGATATTTCGTCCCGGATTATAAAAATCAACCTCTTTTAATGTTGACAGGTGGTCAACATACTTTTTGTCGAGTAGGTTTTGAATCGCCAAGTTTAATTCCAAAGGTTGATTGCCTAAACTGAAACTAGCACCCAACGATAGGTTTACCAAAACATATCCTGGTGTAGTAGTTTCATCGCCAGCTATATTGTTTTGGGGAAATGCGGAATTGATTTTTACCAGAAAGTATGGATTACTAAAAAAGCCTAATTTATTTCCCATAAAACCGGTTTCAAATGCCAGTTTACTTGCTGGAATAAAGGGCAGATAGTCCCCATCACGATTTTTCCCTAGTACATAGGAATAGTTTGTCCCAAAATGAATCCACTGAACCGATTTGGGATGAAAATGCAATGCAAATTCTCCACCATATAAGTAAGCATCATCCTGTTTATATCGGTATTCAGGCAAACCGCTATTAAACAATCCGGTTGGTGCAATGTAAATGTAATTGGCAATGGAATTGAAAAAACCTGCAACATCAACAAGTAGGTTATCGATATGGTAATGGGCACTAATGTCGTACTCAAACGATTTTTCTGGTTTAAGTGCAATATCGCCTATCTCATATCGTGCTTCATGAGGACCATTTGATGTTAACTCAGCAAGGTTAGGATTTCGGTATGCAGCCGCACCATTTAGCCTAAATATGAGGTTCTCGTTACCCCTATAAGTTGCTCCAACCGAACCCGTTATATTATCAAACATCCTGTTCACGCTTGGCCTATAATTAGGTTGATTTGCAATGCCCACCTCATCGGACTCCAGTTTCCTTGCATCGAACCTCAGCCCGGCTTGAAAACGAAATTTTCCAACGGTTTGCTGCGCTAATCCAAAAAGCGAGTAACCTAGGGTTAGAGCATTAGGCAAAAGGATAGTTTCACGATTGTTAATATTGGTATTCCATTGATTGATTCCCTGAGCACCAAAAATATAGTCGTTTCCTGGACTTGATGGAAGCAACACCTTAGCCTCGTAGATTAACGTTGTTAGCCGCATTTGCAACTCATACTCATTAGGTTCCCCTAAATGGGTAAGTTCAGTTGATTGCAACGAAGCATTTACATCAACTTTTGTTTTACCTAAAAATATCTTTGACTGTGATGAAACCAAATGGGTGCCCAACTGCTGGTAAAAAATTGAAGGTTTTCGACCCCTACCAGCTATTTCATTAATTGCTTCCTCTTCCACAAGACCTAAGTTTTGTAGGTTGAAGTCGTAGAAAAAATTGGTTGTCATCAACTTACCATTAAATCCACCATTCAACTTTACAGAGTGCTCGTTAAATCTGGAATTAGGGACAAAAGCTCCACCCCCTTGAAGGTAATCGGCATGAGTTTTTTGACCAAACCTTGCCCCTCCATGAAATTTACTCCCCGAAGCCTTAATACCAATATTATTGACCATCCCGAGTGAATTTGAGAATAGCTGAAGGTTATAGTCGCCCTCCACCTTTCCTTCGGCAGCAGGTCGCTCTTTGATGAAGTTTAACACACCACCAATTGCATCGGAACCATAAAGTAGCGATGCTGGCCCCTTAATAACCTCAACCGACTCAATCCCAAACTCATCGATTCCTAAAGGGTGATGACTGGAATACTGGTAGTTCTCAAAACGAATGCCATTGCTTAATACCAGCACATCATTCATGGAAAGGCCTCTGATAACAGGTTTAGTAACGCCATTCCCCTTGCTAATCATGTCAACTCCAGGCACATTAGTCAGCATTTCCATGAAGTTTGGTGAGGGCATTCGGTGGCGTTCATTTAACCTCAGAATATCAATCTTTACAGCATTCTGATGCTGGGTTGTATTATAACCAGCCGAAACTACAACCGCCTCGGCTTCAATACTTGCGTGGGTGAGTTTTACATTTATATTCACCTCTTCCCCAACCAGATTTATTGATACTATTTGATTGGCATATCCAATATGCGAAACCTGCAAATCAAACCTTCCGTTGGGTAAATTATTAAGCTCAAACTCCCCCCTTGAACTTGTTGTGGTGCCTTTTACCAACATCGGAATAAAAACATTGGCACCTTCAACAGGAACATTATTCTCATTTAAAACAGTCCCTTTTATGACGTTTTGAGCAAATAAGTTGTTAGCAAATAGCATTGCTATTATTAAGAATATTTTTGTTAATCGCATATTATACAAGTTGTTAAACTGACAATAATGTAATTCGATATTCATATAAGAAAATGTACAATAGAATAGCCCCAAAAACTTTATTGTACGGAATAAATCCCTACTGAATATTTGGGGTAATTAAATACTGCCTTCAAGTAATTAAAGCTTAGCCTCAATTACCTGAATAATATTTACATTTTGAAAATCAATGGAAGGATAAAAAAGCGATTTATGCTTTACGAAATTGGTGGTGCTCGCTGATTTTTTGTATCAAAACAATCAATATAAACATTGGAAATTACTAAAACCGATATTCTTGAAATAACACTGAAATACGCC
>LUYY01000130.1 GCA_001603415.1 Bacteroidales bacterium Bact_07
ACTATCTATTTCTTTAACCCACTTCGTTTGAGTAATGCATCGATGGTTGGCTCCTGACCACGGAAACGCTTGTAAAGGGTCATGGGATGCTCACTGCCACCTTTTGAAAGTATATTTTCACGGAAACTTTGGGCTACCTCACGATTAAAAATTCCCTTTTCCTTGAAAACCTCAAAGGCATCAGCATCGAGAACTTCGGCCCACTTGTAGCCGTAGTATCCAGCCGCATAGCCACCCTCAAAGATATGACCAAATGTTACACTCATGTTTGTTCCTTTTACCGGGGGCAATACCTCCAGAGGATTTAGTACCTTTTTCTCAAAGCTATCAACATCCTCAGTAACAGGCTTAGTAATGGTGTGCCAAGCCATATCGAGTACTCCAAAACCTAACTGGCGGAGCGAGAAGTAGCCTGCCTGAAAATTACGGCTATCGATAATCTTTTGTACAAGTTCCTGAGGAATTTTCTCACCGGTTTGGTAGTGTACGGCAAATAGGTCGAGATATTCCTTTTCAACCGCAAAATTCTCCATGATCTGCGATGGCAGTTCCACAAAATCGCGATAAACCGATGTTCCGCTTAGCGATGTGTAGTTGCAATCCGATAGCATACCATGCAATGCATGGCCAAACTCGTGCAGGAAGGTTGAAAACTCATAGAAAGTAAGCAGCGAAGGTTGTTTATCGGTAGGTTTGGTGAAATTTGTAACAATGGAAACAAGAGGGCGAACATCCTTGCCATTGTCGCGATACTGTGAACGGAACGAGGTCATCCATGCACCACCGCTCTTTCCTTCTCGGGGGAAGAAATCGAGGTATAGCACAGCCATAAACCTGCCGCTACCATCGTAAACCTCGTATGCCTTAACGTCGGGATGGTAAACAGGGATATTGGCGTTGGGCGAAAAGGTAAGTCCGTAAAGCTTGTTGGCTAAAAGGAATACGCCATCAATTACCTTCTCGAGCTGGAAGTATGGTTTTAGTTCTTCCTCGTTATAGCTATACTTGGCGTTCTTAAGCTTTTCGGAATAGTACGACCAATCCCAACGCTCAAGCTTGCCCTTAAATCCTTGCTGACGAGCAAATTCTTCAACTTCCTTAACTTCGTCGCGTGCAGCTGGTAACGAGGCCTCAACAAGTTGGTCAAGAAATTCATT
Source organism: Bacteroidales bacterium Bact_07 (assembly GCA_001603415.1). Classification (GTDB taxonomy): domain Bacteria; phylum Bacteroidota; class Bacteroidia; order Bacteroidales; family Tenuifilaceae; genus Tenuifilum. The sequence continues at coordinate 1,158 of LUYY01000130.1, forward strand.
TACACGTTCAGGCGTTTCGGCCATGCGATTCTCCAAAACAAAAGTGGCATAGTTTGGATACCCCAGCAGGTTTGCCAGTTCAAGCCTTAGGTTGGCTATGCGCAAAGCAATCTTTTGGTTATCGTACTCGTTACCCTTGAAACAACGGCTACCGTATGCCATGTAAAGCTGCTTACGAAGCTCACGGTTGTCGGCATATTTCATGAATGGCCCATACATGGGGTAGTCAAGGGTGATAACCCAACCGTCTAACCCTTTCTGCTTAGCCGTATAGGCTGCTGCATCTATCAAACTTTGGGGCAAACCTGCCAAATCGGCCTCGTTAGTGATATGTAGCTTATAGCTATTGGTTTCGGCCAATACGTTTTGGTTGAACTTAACGGTTAGCTCTGAGAGCTCGCGGCTTATAGCACGATACTTCTCTTTTTCAGCCTCATTCAGGTTGGCACCATTTCGAACAAAACCCTTGTAGGTTTTATCGAGTAGCATTTGCTGCTCAGCGGTGAGCTTCAGCGAATCGCGTTTTTCCCAAACAGCTTTAACTCGCTTGAAAAGGTCAGGGTTAAGGTTGATATCATTGGAAAAATCGGTAAGTATTGGCGAAGCCTCAATAACTATCTGTTGTAGAATACTATCGGTTTCAGCCTCATTTAAGTTGAAAAGGATATTCGACACATCGGCAAGCAGCTTACCGCTACGGTCAAGCGCCTCAATGGTATTCTCAAAAGTTGGCTCTGCCGGATTGTTTACTATTGCATCAATCTCGTGGCGTGCCATCGATATAGCTGAATCCAGTGCTGGCTTATAGTGCTCATGCTTTATTTTATCGAAAGGTGGCGTTTGATAAGGTGTATCAAACTTACTCAACAACGGATTGCTATCGGTATTATCCTGACACGACACGGCAAGTAAAACCATCATAATTCCTAAAATTGAATTTGTACGTTTAATCATATTGAATTTAACCTTTAAAATTTGTGCCCAAAAGTAGTTCTTTTTATGAAGATTGAACTTGATGGGTAGAATTATGCTTTGTTAATATTTTCGAACAAGGCCCCAAGCATTCGGTTTAACTCAATTACCTCAATAGGTTTAAGGTTTTGCATAACCTGCCCTACCGCTTCTAAAACAATTCTTTCGGCCTCCGGTTTAAATTTTATAGCGGTTTGTGTGGGTGAAATTAGCTCCTTACGTTTATCGAACGGCTCAACAGTTTTTGAAACTAAATCGATTCGCTCCATGCAAGCTATTGTGCGCGAAAGCGAAGCCCTGTCGCGATTGGTTAGCTCTGCCAATTGCCCTTGTGTTAAGGGATTCGCGGTAAACAGGTGGTTCAGTATGAACCAGTAATCGGCAGTAAACTCCTCGCCAAATGCCTGTGTAAGCCGTCGCGTAATCTCGCCCCTTATGGCAATTGCTGCCCTGTATAGGTTTACTGGCAAATTCAATATTTCCTGGTTAAACTCGTTCATTCCAATTTTTTTATAAAAATGCAAAAATAATGGTTACGCTTTTGCGTTAACATAATTTAAGTATTTTCGCAAAAATTTTGAATTTTAGCATTTATAAGTAGATGAAAAGAAAATCAACCCTATTTGCTCTAATTGGATTACTATTTTTATTTGCCTGCAAGGAAAAGGTTGAATACGGCGTTAGCCAACAGCTTGCCAATCTACGAAAACAGAAAATTTCCAACATTGAGTATAGTGTTTACCTCGATATTCCTGAAAGCGAGACCGCTGCCATTCCCGCTCGTGTTGAATTAACGTTTGAGCTCGCTGAGCGCATCAATTTGCCCATGGATTTTCGGAATGCCGATAGCAGCTTGCTCAACATCTCAGTAAATTACCGTCAACTACGCACCAGAATTGAAAATGGACATATTTTAATACCCAAGGGTTACCTTTACAAAGGTCAGAATAAGATTTCTATCGATTTTTTGGCAGGCAAAACCTCCCTCAACCGTAAGGGCGATTACCTTTTCAGCCTGCTGGTGCCCGATAGAGCCTCAACAGTATTTCCTTGTTTTGACCAGCCCAACCTGAAAGCATGCTTCAACCTAACCCTTCAAACTCCTAAGGATTGGGTTGCTGTGAGCAATGCTCCCGTAATAAACAAAATGGAAACTGACACCTCTACCCTCTGGATATTTGATAAAACCTACCCTATAAGCACTTACCTTTTTGCCTTTGCTGCCGGAAAGTTTAAAACTATTGACTACGTAAGGGATAGTTTTAGGATGACCATATACCATCGCGAGACCGATACCCAAAAGGTAGCCAGAAATACCCCAAAAGTGTTTGAGCTGCACCATAGCGCCATTAAATGGCTCGAAGATTATACCAACATCAATTACCCCTTCCAGAAACTCGATGTGGTTCTAATCCCCGATTTCCCTTACAGTGGTATGGAACATCCGGGAGCGATATTTTACAGGGATAGCCGTATCCTGCTCGACGAAAATCCATCGGTTACCCAGCAGCTAAGCCAGGCAAACCTTATCGCCCACGAGGTTTCGCACCAGTGGTTCGGGAATCTGGTTACCATGCAATGGTTCAACGATGTTTGGTTGAAGGAAGTGTTTGCCGGGCTTATGGCCGACAAGATTGTAAACCCGCAATACCCCAAGCTAAACCATCAGCTGAGCTTTGTACTTTCGCACTACCCCAGGGCCTACTCGGTTGACAGGACAGGTGGGGCAAATCCAATTCGTCAGAACCTCGATAACTTACTACTTGCCGGAACGCTCTACGGCGACATCATCTACCATAAAGCACCCATTGCACTTCAACAGCTTGAACTCATGTTGGGTCCAGAAAAGTTCAGGGAAGGCTTAAATATCTACCTAAAAAAATATGCTTACGATAACGCCGGTTGGAGCGAACTAATTGAGATTTTTGACAACCTCTCGGCCGACGATATCAAATCGTGGAGCAAACGGTGGATCGACACACCCGGCATGCCTGCCATTAATATCGATTTAACCAACGATAAGCTCATTTTTACCCAAACCGATGGTTGGCTACCCATGCAGTTCAATATTATGCTACCCACCAAAACCCAATACCAAACGTTAACTGTAAAATTTACCGGAAAAACGTGCGAAATTCCTTTGCCAAATAACGTATCAACCCATAAAAACATCATTGTCAACAGTAATGGTTTAGGATATGGCCTTTTTGTTGCCGAAAACCACAACCTCACCCTTATCCAACCCGATGAATTAAGCAGCAACGATTTGGCTCGTGCCTCATTCTTCATCAACCTACATGAACTTTTTCTAAATCATTTTATTGATACCGATACCTACTTCCGCTATTTAGCCAATGCTCTTACCCGCGAAAAGGATTTACAAATCAGAAACTACGTGCTCAATAACCTGGAAACCGTTTGGTGGCAGTTCCTTGACCACACAAACCGGATTATCCTTTCGCAAACCCTCGAACAAACCTTATCGGGAATATTCAATAACCAGAAAATGCCTGCCGATGAACGCAAACCTGCATTCCTAGCCTATTGCAGAACTACCATATCGCCCGAAGCTACCGAGTTTATGGAAAAGGTTTGGGCAAAAAAAACTCAGGTTAAAGGGATTACGCTTAGCGAAAACGACTACATCGACCTGTCGTTACAATTGGCTGTACGTGATATTCACAATGCCGATAGCATTCTGCAAGCGCAGGAAGAACGAATTCAGAATGCCGATAGGCTTGCCAAGTTCCGATTTGTTAAGCGTGCCGCAATCCCCGACGAAGCCCTGCGCGACGACTTTTTCCATAGTTTGCTGGATGCACAAAACCGTCGACCTGAGCCATGGGTAGCCGAAGGGCTCCGGCTATTTTTTCATCCCCTACGCGCCAGCCACTCCATCCATTACCTTAATGCTGCACTCGACCTGCTACCCGAAATACAGCAAACCAACGATATATTCTTCCCTAAAATCTGGCTCGATGCGGTGCTCTACGGGCATAACTCAACCGAAGCCTCAAGGATTGTAGCCAAGTGGATAAAGGAACATCCCCAAATATCACCCAATCTTAAAGGGAAGCTACTGCAATCGGCCGACCCGCTTTTCAGGGCTGCCACTGGTAAGTAGCTATGCCTGCTCAAAAAGCTGTCGGGCAAGGTATTCAACCACCTTTACGTTAACCGCATTACCAAACTGCTTATAGGCTTGCTGGGTGTTATTGTTTATCCTGTAATCGTCAGGAAAACTCTGTAGGTTGGCAACCTCACGGGGTGTTAGCCGACGTTTTTCCCATCCAACTATTGGTATATGCACCATGGCCACCAGTGCTGGAAATTCCGTGGGACGCTTAACCCTAATGCCCGAAGGACGAAACTGAATAATCCCCTGCCAAACCGTGTCGATATACTCACCGGCTTGCCATTCAAATTTGGTGTGCGTTTGAACAAAATCGGAAAGGTAATTATACTTTTTCAGCCATTTATCGATGAATGCTTTATTTTGATGGTAAAGCATGCGATTCTTGTTAACAAAGTTGGCTTTCCAGCTTGGCAAATGGCCTAAATCGTAAGCTTTTCCGAACTCATTAGCCCAAATGGGAAAGCCAAGGTTTTGTCGGCCTACACCCCTAATAAACTCATCCCACGCAGTAAGCACATACTCCTGGTACTGGCTAATGGCATACCTCTTATCGGCTTTGCCGTTCAGTATTAACTCACCACTCGTCTGGTTGCGGTGCGATGGGGGTATTTCGAAATGAAGCTTTTTAACCTTTGTCATCGACGAATGAACGCCAAGAATGAAAACCCTTTCACGTAATTGTGGAACCCCCACCTGATGCGGGCTAACAATAAGCGGCTTTTCAGTGATGATATAACCTAATTCCCTTAAATTATCTGAAATTACCTTCCACGTTCTGCCCCCATCGTGCGAGGCAAGGTTACGTACATTCTCAAGAATAATGTATTTGGGCTTGTGATGATTCAGAATACGTTTTATCTCAAAAAAAAGGGTTCCCCTGGTATCGTCGAATCCCTCCTGCTTGCCAGCCTTGGAAAAGGCTTGACATGGGAAGCCTGCACAAAGAACATCGTGAGCAGGAATGGCTCGTTCATCAATACTTCGAATATCGCCAAACGGTTCAATCCCAAAATTACTTTTGTAAGTGGTAACCGCATAGGGGTCAATCTCCGAAGCAAAAACACACTGGCCTCCTAGCCTGTTCATGGCTATGTGAAATCCACCCACACCGGCAAAAAGATCGATAAACCGAAAACTGCTCATTCCTGAAATTTACGCCAAAAATAACATTTATTCGCCTTGTAAAAAAGGTAAGGATAAAGGGTAAAGGATAAAGAGCCTGTCCTGCGAAGCGGGATTCAAAGTTCAAGATTCAAGGTTTTTCTAATATTAACAACCATCAACTAAACTAGTATCACAGTGTTGCACGGAGTTTTACACAGAGTTACACAGTGAAAATCCACCAAATCTGCGTCATCAGCGTTCCATTTCAATTCACGAACAACGCCTTCCTGTCATTCCGAGCAAATGCGAGGAATCTCATTATCAAGAGGATTTAGAAGGAGTTAGAGGAAGTTAGAGGAAGATAAAACGTTAAATGTGAGCCGTGAACCGTTAAACGAAATCGAGCAACGAACAACTATATCTAGTCATTGTTAATACGCCACTAAGTCACAAACCTCGCCAAGTGATTGATACCATCACATGTTAGCAAAAATTGAAGGCAAAAAAATTAAAAACCGCTTTGATGATTTGCAAAACTTTACTAAGTTTGAAATTAGTATGATTCTTGTCATACATATCCGACCAATTTAGGAGATATTGTATGATTTTGTCATACCTATAAACGAGTTGTGTGTCATAAATTTGACGATACAAAAGAAACGAATAATTTGGTTAGAATTATGAGAAAATTAGTATTAGTTATTCTTATAATAATTGTTGGAATTTCTTGTAAAGAAAAAACAACTTATCAATTACAAATATTAATTAAGAATAAGACAAACAATCCTTTGACGGTTAAGTTGTTTCCGAAGATTGAATACAGGTCAGGTGATTTATATGATTTTTCGAAAATTGGTGGAGGTCATAGAAATACTGAATTTCAAATTGAATCCAATTTAGAAATGGAAATATATATCACTAACAATTTAACAGTTGAACCTTACCATTTAGCCAGACAAGTATTTGACAGTATTCATATTTCAACTTTTAATGAAACACTGCATGAGATAAAATTTTCAACTTTGCAAGTACGAGGTTATTCTGAAAATTTATTCAGCGAAAATTCAAATTGGACATTCGAATTAAGAAATTTTGACTTGCCGACGAATTTCCAGAGAAATCCGGTTGAATCCTACGATTACATATTCGAGATATCTCAAGACAAATTAACTAAATGAATAATTTACGCCACACAACAGCTGCTAAAAACCATTGGGGTTGATGCGCAGATAAGAAAGTTTTTCGTACTTTAGTTTCTGTTTTACCGTGGGACGACGACGCTGCTTCGAACTCCCCAACGTTTTCTAGCAGCAGGCGTTACCACCAATGCTAAAAAGACAGACGACACAGCAAGACAATGACTGAAAATGGACTCAACATACAGACCATATCGACCAAGCGGACAGATTTTCAAACTGACCGTGTTTTGCTTTTGGGACAGGTGACAGAAAAGAAAGAAAAAGCCCACCTTTCTCATTTTTTAAAATTTCTTTTTGCCAGCCGCACAAATGGCACATTTGGCTTTGCCCGACACACAAGCCGACCCATTGCAAAACCAAAAGAGCCATTTTTTGTCAACGCACAGTGGAACAAATTTTAACTTTGAGATTTTGTAAAGAATGAGTGATAAAACTTTAGAAATATATTTTAGTACGGACAACCTTAAACTTGCCTATTACAGAATCGTATGTTGGCCTGAACGGTTAGTAAAAGATCGTTTTGGTATACATGCCTTTGGTGCTCAATTAGACAAAAACCTAAAGCAACTTTCAGAGAAACTCATTTCCGGAAAATATTCACCCCAGCGTGGATTCAAGTACTATGAGCCAAAATCATCAGGCACACAGAGGACAAAAACGCTTTTGATGATAGAGGATGCATTGGTTTACCAAGCCATTGCCAATGTGATTGCAGCAAGAAATTATGAATTGTTGGCAGAGCATGATGACTTTGTTTTTGGTTCCGTTTTAATGCCAGACACTAAACAAGGTACTGAATTATTAAAGCAAGAGAATCCGAAATATTTCTTTTTCAAGTTTTGGAAGTCCTTATTTGTGAGGTTTAAAGACTCTGTAATCAAAGCCATAGAACAAGACAAGGCAACTCATAAGTTTGAAACAGATATAACTGGCTTTTTTGATTCGATACCTCATTACAATCTACTACTGACACTAAGCACTCACTTTGGTGTAGAGGATGAAATTCTTGATTTTCTTTCGGTTTGCCTGAATGCTTGGTCAGGTACAAAAGAGAGCAGTACTCCGGGTGTAGGAATACCACAAGGGCCTCAGCCTTCTTATTTCTTGGCAAATCTGCTCTTATATCCGCTTGACAAACAATTAATAAGCGAAGCTTTCAAGTATTATCGTTACATGGATGATATCAAAATCTACGGATATTCTGAAAGCGAATTGCGAAATGTATTGGTTCTTATTGATAATTACCTAAAAGGACATGGACTGTCCATAAACGCAAAAAAGACAGGCATAACCACCATTGATGCAGCCAAAGAAGATGAAACGGTAAAAGAACTAAGAAGATTTGATATAATAGGTAACGCCTATACAGGAGATGAAGCAATTATCAATGAACTTTCGGAAGGTGGTCTTGAAAGTAGTGTTATCAAAACTTTATTGGGATTAAGTGAACAATCACCTGAGGAGCATGATGAAAGTGAAGCCAAACAGCAAATAGAGAGCATCACAGATCCTGAGAAAATAATTGCATTTTGGGAAAAAGAAATCAGTGATGTTGAACAAGAGCTACCAAGTCTTTTCAAAAGCAATTCACTTGAGTTGGCTGACCCTGAACAAACAGATGATATTGATTTCATTCGGCTCAGCGCTAAATATGGTACAGCCGTTCGTTCGCTTTCGGAATACAAGCAAGTAACAGCATCCGATGCTTTATTACCTTACTGGCTATTCGCATTAAAGAAATTCTACTGGAGAGCTGGCAACTATATTTTAACATTACAGCATTACAAAGGAAATAAAGAATTAAAACAAGAGCTTATATCTATATATCAATCCGATAAAAATTACGAATGTTACCGTTATCACATCATTACTTGTCTTACCTACAATTTTGAATATACCGACAGGGAATTGAGAGAGTTTTTCAAATACTTGAAAGCTGAAAACTCTGAATTGGTTCGTTATGCCCTGTATTGTTTGATTATCAAACATTCTGATGACCAACAATTAAAATCAACCTTACGGGTGCAGCTTTCTAGAGAAGCAAATAATTATCTGAAATTGATAACTCTGGACTATTGGAAAAGGGATGCTAACCGTGTGAGCACGATGGATGAACTTGTAAAACAAATGGGATTATGAAGTTTACGGAATTAAGAAATACCATGCAGTCTTTTTCCGGTGCTTCTACCCCGGACTATCAACTTGCATACATTACAGCAGAGGTTAAAGACTTGCTCAATGGACTTAACAAGCAGTTTGTAGAGTATCTGACGAAAGACATTATTGAAACCGAATTGCAACTGAATTTACAACATTGGCTCGGTTCACCATATTATCAATCATCCAATGAAAATGCTAAAGATTGTTTGGAGCATTGTCCGACTGTAAAGCATATTTGGGGAAGGAAAATAAAAGGTTGGACTGATAGTGCTCTTAAATGTTATGACAACTTTTTATTAAAGTATGTACAAATAGACAAAGGCGAAAAAATATCCAAAACCTATGCAGGCCTGAAGGAGACAGATGTATATAAACATCTGGTTTCAAAGGGTGGTGTCGAACAGGAAATTGGTCAAAACTTTATTAATATTTATCAGCTCAGGTCTACATTCCAGCATATACAAATGGAGGAAAAGGACGGAATTAGGATACCGAAACGTATATCAAATTCAAAGTTTAATAAGTACAGAGATCTGATCATTAATTGGTTCCGATTATCTCTGATAGCTTTATTGGACATGGTTGAAGAAAAAAACAAAAACGAGAAAAGAAATTGAATATATGAACGGACTTAGTCTCACTCCGGAAACGGAAAAAATAAAAGCCCTGAAGGAAATACTACCCGAAGTATTTACCGAAGGAAAAATTGACTGGGAAAAGCTAAAAGCTACCCTTGGAGAGGATATAAACTTTAGCAACGAACGCTATGTGCTGAACTGGGCAGGCAAAAGCTATGCGTTTAAAGTATTGCAGACACCCAGCAGCAAAACGCTTGTGCCAGTGAGGGAAGAATCAGTAAACTTTGATGAAACAGAAAATATCTTCATTGAAGGTGAAAACCTGGAAGTGCTGAAAGTGCTGCAGAAAAGCTACTTCGGTAAGGTGAAAATGATTTACATAGACCCGCCTTACAATACGGGAAACGACTCATTCATTTACCCTGACAAATTTTCTGAAACCAAAGACGAATACCAAAGGCGTGTGGGCGACAAGGATGAAGAGGGCTACATGACCAAGGAAGGTATGTTCCGCAAGAACAGCAAGGAAAACGGACAATACCACAGCAACTGGCTCAATATGATGATGCCCCGCCTCTATTTGGCAAAAAACCTGCTGCGCCAGGATGGGGTGATTTTTGTTTCTATTGACGATTATGAAATACATAATTTAAGACTATTAATGAACGAGATATTTGGCGAAGAAAACTTTATATGTCAGTTAATTTGGAATAAACAACATTCTCAACAGCAAGGATTATTTAAAAAATATCACGAATATGTTTTATTGTATGCAAAAAATGAAAGTCTACATAGTAACATATCGGGAGGTGATGGAATTATAGATGCAGGAGCTTTAAAAAAAATATCGAGAGGTAATCCTGAAAGCACTTTTACTTTTCCAAAAGGAGTCAGATTCGAAGCCGAAAATGGAACCGAAATTAGTGGAACTTTTGGCGATGCTGAGAAAGTGACAGTTGTTGAAGGTAGATTTATATGTGAAAACGGCAAAACCAAAGAACCTGTTACCCTTTCTGCTGGTTGGACTCAAAAAGAACAGATGATTAAATTTTTTAAAGGTGAGGAAGTCTATGATACCAAAGGACAGAAAGTAATCGAATTTTACTTCAATTCAAAAGGCAAGCTAAAGTGCAAAAAGGAAAGATCTAAAATTACACCTTCAACTATTTTACCCGAATATGGAATGGTTAGTTCACAAACAGCATATGTTGCAAGTTTATTTAACAACATACCTGTTTTTGATAATCCAAAACCATTGAAAATGATGATTGATTTTATTGATTGGTTTTGCAATGATGATGACATTATTCTAGATTTTTTTGGTGGAAGCGGAACAATTGGTGAGGCTGTTTTATATACGAATTCAAATCCTAAATTCATTGTTATTCAACTTGATGAAA
>LUYY01000131.1 GCA_001603415.1 Bacteroidales bacterium Bact_07
TTATTTCCTCATAGGTTAGGTTTTAAGGTTTGCTCAAATCTATGGAATTTTTTTGTAAGTTGGAATAAGTTGGAAATTGACTAACATTTTTAATGCAAAGGGAAAACTTGGGATTCAGATGTGTGCTTGGGTTTGGTATAATAAGGAAATTCCAAATTCCAAATTCAATCCCGCGTAACTGGATTTTGCCCCCTGAATCCTGACTCCTGAATTCAAACCTCAATATCTCTAACTTTTCCCCTTTTACTTTAGAACCCGCTTAGCGGAATAAATAATGTTGGTAGCAGCAGCAAGAATCCCACAATAATTAAAATTATCATTAAAGGCAAGAACCACCTAAACCACTTATTATATGGAATTCGAGCTATACTTAGAACTCCAACCATTACGCCCGACGTTGGGGTAATCAGGTTTGTAAATCCGCCCCCCAACTGGTAAACCGTAACCGTTGTTTGACGACTAATACCAATTAAATCGGAAAACTGCGACATCAATGGAATGGTAAGAGCAGCCTTAGCCGAACCCGATGCAATAATTAGGTTCAACAGGTTGTAGAAAATGTACATAATGGCTATGGATGTTACCTTGCCGTAACCCATCATGGCTTCGGCAGAGTAGTTAAGCAGTGAGTCGATTATTTTTCCTTGTTCCAGTATTACAACTATTCCGCTTGCCAAACCAACTACAAGAGCAGCCGACATAATATCCTTTGCCCCAGCAATAAACGACCGGGCAAGATCGTTTGCATTTTTACCAAAGGCAATACCTGAAAGCAACCCCATTACAAGGAATAAAGTGGCTATTTCCTTGATATACCATCCATACCCCATCACACCAACAATCAAGAACAAAATGGTAAACAGTAAAATGTTTACTATGAAAAGCTGAACCGAATGCCTTAAGGCTAAGATCCCAACAATTATCCAAACAACCGTGGCAATTGGAATAATAGGAATTGAGATGGTGCTTTGCCCCACAACCAAATGGCTTACTGGGTAGTAGTAAGCAAATATGGCAAATACTACAGCCAAACCAATAAATGTAGCCCATGCCCTTTTCCCAGGCTTCGATTTGGTTCCATTTTCCTCATGGGCTGCCTTGTGACGCCAGTATTCATCAATCTCGTAAACAGGCGATAGCTTTGGGTTCTTTTTAATCCGGCGGGCATACCATAACACATAGCCAATGCCAATGGTGTTAATAACCAACCAAATAATAAATCGGTACTCAATGCCCGAGAAAAGTTGAATTCCCGATAAGCCCTGAGCTATACCAATGGTAAACGGATTCAAGAGCGCACTTGCAAAACCTAAACCTGCACCCAAAAAACAAAGACTAATGCCAACAATGGAATCGTAACCCATGCTAATGGCTAAGGGGACAAAAATTACTACAAAGGCAATGGTCTCCTCGCTCATGCCAATTACGGCTCCAAAAAAACTGAAGCAAATCATTATCAACGCGATAACCAGGTTATCGACACCAATAATTTTAAGCGGCTTAAACCGCTCAATACGTTTGGTAAAGTTCAGGAACGAAAGAATAGCAACATCAAGCGCCTTGCTCTCGTTGAGCAACCAGAATGCCCCACCAATCATCAGTATGTAAAAAATGATGTCGTAGGTTCGTTTCATCCCCTGAAAAATTGATGTAAACACTTGCCATGTTTGTGGCTGATTATCAACCTGATGAAATGAGCCGGGAACAATTACCTCTCTGTCGATTCCATTCACATTCTTTACCTCCCTGGCAAACTCACCTCCCGGCACAAACCACGTTAAAATGGCTGCAAATACTATAAGAGAAAAAATAATTACATAGGTATGCGGAAATTCGCGCTTTTTCTTTTCCTGTTCCATGGTAAATGCATTTTTTGATTTAATACGGTTTCAAAGGCATAAGCCCCTAATGGCAACAAAACTAATGTTTAACTTTCAATTGCCCAATTATTGACGGGAAATCGCTTGGGGTTACAATTCCCACCAGCAAACTGTCGGATTTTCCATTTTGGGTAACCAAAGCCGCTTGTAAGTATGCACCATTCCGAACAGATTCATTGAAAAGGCCTATCAACGACACTATATCGGTATTCTCCGATACAATGCAGTAATCGTCCTTGTCGGTATATTCTAAAAGTTGACTAACTAAAGTATTATCAATAATGCCGGAGCTATTTACCAACCATCGCGCAATGGTTTTGGCCGTAATTAAACCAACAATTTTACCGCTGTCCACAACCGGGCAACGCATAAAACCCTTTTCAGCAAATGTGGTTAACACCTCTTTAACCTTTGCATTGGGCGATACACTGTAAGGATTTAGTTTCATTACAGTTTTAACAACCGGTGGATTTTGCAGCAAGTTTTTGATATGAATTACTTCCTTCACCACATCGGAATGTGGTTCGGCTATAATGAAGTTTTGCCTACGCGTGTGAACAATGGCATTGCGGAGCTGTGAAAATTCTTTTAAATCGGATGCATAGTAGTTCACTACCTGGTTCAAGCCACGTGCCTTGCGCAGTAGTTCAGCAAAATTAGTTGTGTACTCATCTTTGCAAATCTCCTTAAGGCTTCGTTCTATCTCCGTAAAAACTTCGAGGAAGATTTCGGAATTGCGCTTACCAGCTAATTGTTCGTTTTGCATAACCTTTCGATGTATTGAATTATTTCGCTCTGGCTATCGGGGTTAAACCACACTATTTCTTTATCCCTCGACCACCATGTAAGTTGTCTTTTGGCATAACGACGTGTGTTTCGTTTAATTAACTCAATGGCCTGTTTAAGGGAAATTTCACCGTCGAGGTACTGAAATATCTCCTTGTATCCAACCGTATTAAGGGCGTTGAAGTTTCGGAAAGGAATAAGCCCCTTTACCTCCTCCACTAATCCCTGTTCAATCATCCGGTCAACCCTTAGGTTTATACGCTCATAAAGTTCCTCGCGATGACGGGTTAAGCCAACTTTAATGGGTTTGAATGGACGCTCCTTTTTGGGCCCAGTAAGGAATGAACTATAGGTTCTGCCTGTTTGCAGGCAAACCTCCACTGCCTTCAAAACCCTTTGCGGGTTCTTTAAATCAACCTGATTGTAGTAGTCAGGGTCGAGTAACTTTAGCTGATGCCTTAACCCCTCGATGCCCTCGTTCTTTAACTGTTGGTGTAACGATTTTCGCAGCTCAGGGTCAGGTGTTGGAAAGTCGTCGATGCCTTTTAGCAGAGCTTCAATATAAAGCCCTGAACCTCCAACAAGTAATGCAAAATCATTTTTTATGTAGATTTCTCTTAGCAAATCAAGGGCTTCGAGTTCAAACATTCCGCAGCTGTATCGCTCAGTAATCGATTTGTGCCCAACAAGGTAATGCTGTGCTTGAGAGAGTTCCCAATCGGTGGGAAAGGCTGTCCCTATTCGCATTTCGCGGTAAAACTGTCGGGAATCGCACGAAACAATTGGTGAATTAAAATGTTTGGCCAACTTAAGGCTCAATTCCGTTTTTCCCACACCGGTTGGTCCCAAAAGAACAATCAGGTATTTATTGGGAACGGACATTAATCAAATCGAGTTTAATAGATATAGTTTGATAAACTACCACTCATCCTTATCATCAAAACCCAAACTGCCTAGCTCATCATCATCGTTAAATTCATCGAAAAGTTCATCAATCTCATTGGGTTCTTCCATGGGGATATTCTCTTCAAAAGCAAAATCCTCAGCAAGCTGAATGGGTGCATCGCCAACCGATGCGGTACAAATAGGATACTTTACATCAGGATTGGGTTCTTGTATATCAATCAGTTCAATGAAAAGGCTTCGGTCAGCAAAAATATCATAAACGTAAAGCAAGCGTTCCCTGCGATTGCTCATTAGCTCTTTAATCTTGACCCTATCCATAGGGATAGCAGCCATTTCGGTGTCGTTCTGCATGTCAATGAGTGTCAACTCCATACCCTTATTCCACTGCTCATCGGCAAGAAAGAACGATGCCAATTGCCCGGGGTCAAAGCCCAAATTTTCCTGAATAGCCTTATGGAATGTCAAAAACGTGCTTTCGGAATCTACCTCAAAATCGCGCAGGAACAGCTCATCTTCGTCCGATAACATTCTAAACTTGTAAATCATATCAGGTAGTTTATTAATACAAAAATAGCATCAATATTGAACTTTTCTATTTTTTTGAGCAAAAAACCACTCATTTCAACCTTCCTAAAAAATCAATGGTATCAATCCCATCGGAATAGTCGTATAACTTAGGTTTTTGAGTATTGCCAAATTTGACTCTTCGACTATGGTCAATATTGGCTTTTGTGGCCACACATTGAATTTTTGAATCGTTTATGTTGATATAATCAATGGCTGAACTTAAACTTGCATACTCCTGATAGTTAACCGTGGCAACCTGAGCATCGATATTCTCATTTGGCACTATTAGTGCAAAACCCGTATCCAGGTGTGGCGCTTGGTTCATTATCAGTATGGTTCGGTTATACTCATAATTATTGGCATATCTATGGTGATTTATTAGATGACTCCAATTCGTCATGTTCTCAATCAAACTATTAAAGCAATAACCTTCAGGGACAAGTAATTTCGAAACATTTCTGCATCCCAACCCAAAGTAGGAAAAAATATCGTCGGCAAGTAAAGTTAGTTCTTCACTTGTTTCATTACCAGTTAGTAAGGCTATGCCATTCCTATGTCCCCTTATCAGCGAAGGATGGTTACGGAAGTAAAAGTCGAAGTAGCGCACTGAACTATCGCTACCTGTGGCAATAACTGCATCGAAACCCTTTATTGGGCCTTCGGCAATCTGAATGCAATCGGCAAAAGCAGATTCAAGGTCAACCAACATTTTGGCAACAGCGCTCATTAATCCGCCATCTTTCGACGATAGCTTAATGTTTATTTTATGGCCTGTAATGAGAACACAAAGAAAATCGTGAAACCCCACAAGGGGAATATTCCCGGCCATAACCACCCCAACCGTTTTTGCCGTTGGCGGGGTAAAATATTTTTCGGGGTAAGCTTTAATCCAACTCTCCAGTTCAAGGGTTTGAAGCCACTCACTGGCAATTGCATCAGCCGCATTAACCACATTTTCAGGGGTAAACCAAGGATTTACATGTTGTGCATTAACAACAGCATGCCCCAACGGATGGTTTGGATCACGAACTGCAATGGACAATTGTTGCCCAAGTTTACTAAAGGCGTTAATCCTTTTGCCTAAATCCATGTCGAATAGTTATTGAACTTGCAAACCTAATCGTTTTTTTAGTTCGATTTGTATGATTTAGCTTTTAGTAAATGAAAAAGTGTAAACTTAGACCTAAATTTGAATTTAAATTAAAAGCAAACGCATGAAACGAATCTTAACCCTGTACGGCGAAATT
>LUYY01000132.1 GCA_001603415.1 Bacteroidales bacterium Bact_07
AACAAAAAATGCAAGTAATAAACTATATACAGCAAAACGGTTTCGCATTTTTATGATAGATTGTCATTAATCGACAAATATATTATTTTTGTTTACATTTTACGACTGTTTGTCATTAAATGTTCTAACTTCGTCAAAATAAGCTGATGTTAACAAGTAAACCTATTTGTCCGCTAATTTGTTAATAGAATTAGCAAACCATTTAGTAAATATAACGTAAAAATTATTTAATGGTTTACAATCTTTGACTATCTTACATAACCATACCACAAAAAGCTGCAATATGAAGGTTAAAGGCTACATTATAGGTATTACGCTATTTGTAATGCAAATAGCCAATACCAGTGCGCAGGTGTACCTAAGCGAAGGTTTTGAAAACGGAACAAAACCCACTGGCTGGACCGAGGAGTACGTGTCGGGTACCGAGCCCTGGCGATACCGTAACGGAGGTCATAGCCCTAACGATAACAACTGGACAATACCTGCATGGCAAACCGATATAACCCGAAACCCTCCAAGCGCCCATAGCGGTACCTATAATGCCATTTTCTTCAAGCAAAGTACCAATCAGGAGCGGACAAAACTTATTACCAAAGCCATAAACCTTGAAGGGGCAATCCAGCCCGAACTTAGCTTCTGGCTTTGTCAGGTTCCCTGGACATTTTCAGGCAACACAAATTGGGATTACCTAAGGGTTTACTACAAAAGAAATAGCACTGACAGTTGGACACTACTGCAAGAATTCCTAGATCCTATAAGCGATTGGACCCAGTTTAAGGTAAACCTGCCCAACCCAAGCAGCACATACTACATAGCCTTTGAGGGGCAAACCAACTGGGGTTTTGGAACCTGCATTGACGATGTGATAGTTGAAGAGAAAGGACTTCAACCCCGTTATGTCAGCGAATTAACTATTGTTCATCCCGATTTCACCTTTATTCCCAGCGGAAGCAGAAATGAACCAATACTCCGTCTTGGGTTTAAGGTGTTTGGTAACACTGGCAACGCTACTTTGAATACCATATTGGTGAAGTCCAAAAATAGCAGCGATAATGATATTGAAACCTCAGGGGTAAAACTTTACTTTACACAAACTGCCCTTTTCGACACATTAACACCTCTCGCTACAGGCAAATCGTATGTGAATGGAACAGCAACCTTTAATAGCATTAACTATAACCTACCCAACGGACAGTCGTACGTTTGGATAACGTATAACATTAAGCAGAATGCGACACATGGCAATATTGCCGATGCGATGATAGATGCTCTAAGCATTCAGGTAAGCGATTCCCTATACCCAAAGCAGAGCGAAGACCCTACGGGAAATAGACTGATTTACGAAACCATTTATCGCGAGAGTTTTGAAGGCACCCATAATTGGACATTGAGCGGCGAATTCCAGGTTGGTCAACCCCAGGGGCTGGGTGGCTTTTTGGGAAACCCCGATCCCACATCAGCCTTTACAGGAACCAAAGTACTTGGGACCGACCTAACCGGTTTAGGATCGGCCTTAGGTGATTACGAGAATTTTGTTACTGAATCTGGAGCATACAAGGCTGTTTCTCCAACCATTAATGCACTCTTCTACAAAGATTTAAGAATTTCGTACCGACGTTACCTAAACATTGAGGTTTGGGATAGGGCTACGGTTGATGTCAGCAAGGATAATGGAGGCTCATGGAGCAATATATGGTTTAACAACAACTACTTTACCGATAATCTTTGGCAAAAAACATCGCACACAGTGCCATCGGATGTATCGCGTTCCAACAGGCTGAAATTTATGTACAAGTTGGGGCCTACCGACAATTACAGCACATACTCAGGCTGGAACGTTGATGATTTCACAGTCACAGGCGACTATATCACCAAGGATGTAGGGGTAGTGGAATGGGTTTACCCCCTTTCGGGTTGCGGCCACTCTGCCACCGATAGTGTTACTGTAAAGGTTGCCAACCTTGGCGCCGAACCATCGCCAGCATCAATCCCAGTTCAGTACTCCTTTAACAATGGAGCCACCTGGGTAACCAACTACCTCAACCAGGTAATCGCCCCCGGCGACACGGTTGAATTCACCTTTAGCACCAAGGTTAACCTCTCAACGCCTGGAATAAGACAGGTTAGGGCGCGCACCCGCCTTACCGGCGATGAGGACGCATCGAACGATGGTATATCAGGGCAAGTCTATATTGTTCCAACATACACCCTTCCCTACACGGAAACCTTTGAAAGCAACGATGGTTACTGGCGAAAGTTCGGAAATCAAATTTGGGAATGGGGTATAGTAACAAAACCAACCATGAGCGGAGGCTCAAAGGCTTGGGCTACAAGCATAAGTCAAAACTATGGTTCATTGCTTACCGGTGCTACCGATACAATATTTTACGATGATTTTGAAACAGCTAAGGGGTGGACATTTACCGGAGAATTTGAGCGCAATCAAATAATCATGCAATGGGATACCATTCCAACATATACCTATAGCGGACAATACTGCATTGGAACGGACTTAAGCAGGCAAGGAGCCAATAAAGGCATGTATGAACCCAATGTTACATGGTATGCCCAATCGCCAGCGATAGATGTTACAAGCTATAGCAATCTTACCCTAAATGCCTGGCGTTGGCATAAACTTGCAGCGGGCGATACAGCAATGGTGCAAGCCAGCAGCAATGGCATAAATTGGAAAACAATTTTCAATTCTGGGGGAATAGCCATATCGGACGAATACTGGGATGTTGAAAACATACCAATCCCCGATAGTCTTGCCAACTTTGGAACTTTATACGTCCGTTTCGTGTTGAAATCTAATGGTGATGCCAACGTGGCCGAGGGTATTAACCTTGATGATGTATGGATAACCGGAACACGATTTAACCCGGAAACAGCATGGCTACAAAGCCCCTGCTTCGATTTCAGCAGTGTAACCAACCCCATAATCGACCTAAGCATTTTTAACCGTACTGAGCCCGAGGTTGATGGAACTACCTTATACTACTCCACCGACAATGGAGAAACCTGGCAACATTTAGGCAATAGCGCTACGCACGACGATTACTTTAACTGGTATACCGATAGCCTGGTTAGCGCACTTGGTGTTGATGGATGGAATGGATTGGGAACTACATGGGAACGTACTCGCCACCAACTACCTGCAGTTTTGGCGGGCAAAAGCAATGTGATTTTCCGCTTAGGATTTAAAGCCGATAAAGCCAACAACGATTATGGCGGCACAGCAATTGACAACTTCAAGCTATACGAGGCCCCATTTGACATTGGAGTAGAGAGCATTTTAAGCCCTTCAACTGCATGCGACCTCAGCCAAAACCAGCCCATACAGGTAAGGATACGTAACTATGGGATTAGAAATATGCAAACGGGCGATACCGTTGTGGTTAAGGTGAATATTGACCACACCATGGTACCCGACACACAGACCGATACCATGGTGCTAAGTACCCCACTGAACGCAGGCAGCTTTATGGATTACACCTTTAGCCGAGGCTTTAACATGAACATTAGCGGAAGCTATACCGTTGAAGCGCTAACTCAAATAGAAAACGATCCCGTTTTCTACTCATCGTCACCCAATGACACTGCTACAACAATAATTGCCGTTCAGAAGCCCTATGTAGAGCTTGGTAACGATATTTGGACGCTGCAACCCGACACGGTTGTACTGGATGCAACCAATCCCGATCCGCTTGTAACCTACAAGTGGTACAAGGCTCCGGATAAAGTAACCGTAATTGACACTTTACATACCTATAAAGTGGAAGATGTAAATGGCGGCAAATACTATGTACGGCTGGATAATAGTATCCCCTGCCGGGCTTGGGATTCAGTTACCGTTCACCGCTTAATCCGCGATGTAGGAATACCCGCTTTCGATAGTCCTGTAAGTTCATGCGAGCTCTCGGACAAAACACCCATTAAGGTTTATGTTAAAAACTATGGAACTGACACCCTAACAATTGGAAGCACTATCAGGTTAGGCTATATTTTTAACGGCAATCCAAAGGTTGAATCTGTTTGGGTTTCCGATAGAACAATACTCCCGGGTGACTCAACAATCTTCACCTTTTCTGATAGCCTCGATATGCAAGCAATTGGCTCCTATACCCTTAAAGCCTGGGCTAATGTTTTGCTCGATAACGATGCAAATAATGATACCATAAACTCAACCATATACGTTTGGGGATATCCAACCTTTAGCTTTGCAAAAGACACTATTCATCACACGGGAGCATCGTACCCAGTAGATGCTGATAGTATTTGGTATGCATACTACTGGCACAACGACGGGTCAACCAACCGAATCTTTGTACAAACCCAAACCGGTTGGGCAAAAGTAACAGTTTATGATACCCACAACTGCCCTGCGACTGACTCTGTTTACATTGATCTCACCTTTTCCGATATTACCATTGACACTCTGCTGGTTCCTCAAACTGCCTGTGAGATTAGTGGATTGGTATACCCTAAAATAATAATCAGAAATGCGGGTACTGTTACTATTGCATCGGGCATTGACATTAACCTAAGTTACAAGGTTAATGGAGACACCAAGGATACACCCACTCTAACACTCGATGCTAACTTCCTTCCTGATGAAACTAAAGAAATCATTTTTGGTACTGGTATCGATATGTCTGTTCCGGGAACGTATAACTTTGAGTTTGTCGCCAAAACTGCAAGCGATAACAAACCCGAGAACGACACTTTAAGACAAACCGTTTACATTTATGGCTATCCAAGTCTTGAACTGGGCGATTCAGTATTTACCCGTAACAACAGTTACCTTTTAGATGCCGGATCAGGACGCGATAGCTACCTGTGGAACACTGCTGAAACCACCCGAACCATTACCGTTAACCAAACCGGTTGGTATGAGGTAACCGTTACTGAGAATGGTTTTTGCTCAACCATCGACTCGGTTTACGTAACCTTCCTAAAGCACGATTACTCAATTACCCAGGTGGTCAACCCAACCACATCGTGCAGCACCCCTGAAAAGCAAACCGTTAGCATTAAGTACACCAACATTGGCAACGATACATTAAAGGCAGGGCAGCAGGTAAGGTTTGGTTACCAGATAAATGAAAGCTACTTTGCAGAGGAAACATACACCCTTTTATCGGACTTACGCCCGGGTCAGTTCATGCTCTACAACTTCACGGAAAAGATTGACCTTTCGCAACCCCACACCCACGACATGATTGCATACGGAATTTACACCGGCGACACAAATACTTCGAACGATACGCTAATGATCTCGTTTACAATAAATGAGTCGCCCGTAGTTAATTTGGGCCCCGACAGGGTTGACCGCACCGGAAGCGTAACACTCGACGGTGGTGAGGGGACAGGTTACACCTACCTGTGGCAGGATAATTCAACCGATAGGTACTACTTTGCTGAGAATACGGGAACCTACTGGGTGGAAACAACCGCGCCAAACGGATGCTCCGATAGGGATACCGTTAACATTACTATCCTCCGCCCCGATTATAGAGTAACAACTATTATCGCACCCAGTACATCGTGTACCTTAAGTGCAACCGAACAAGTTCAGGTTGAGGTTGAAAACGCTGGAACTGATACACTTCAGGTTGGACAAAACCTATTTGTTTCGTACGAGGTGGATAACATCCTACAGCAAACCGAAGCAATAACCATGACCTCAAAGTTTAAGCCAGGCGACAAGTTAATCCATACCTTCACCAAAACTTTCAACTTTAGCACACCTGGTTCATATACCATAAAGGCCTACACCACCTCAAACGATGATGTAAACCCATTTAACAATTCTTCTTCAAAGACCATCGATGTATGGGGACTTCCCAATGTAAACCTTGGTATTGACACTGCCATTTGCCAGGGTACATCTCATACACTCAATGCAGGTGCAGGGTTTTCATCGTACC
Organism: Bacteroidales bacterium Bact_07; assembly: GCA_001603415.1. Lineage (GTDB taxonomy): Bacteria > Bacteroidota > Bacteroidia > Bacteroidales > Tenuifilaceae > Tenuifilum. The sequence goes on from LUYY01000132.1 coordinate 5,931, forward strand.
TGTGGAGCACCAGTGCTACTACCCAAACAATAGATGTTTCAACTGCCGGACTATACTGGGCTGAGGTATCCGATACCCATGGCTGCACAAAGCGCGACACAATAGTAATAGGCATAAATCCTTTGCCTACTGTTACCCACGATCCTCTGGATGCCGTATGCTTCGATGAACCCGAATTTACCCTTTCAGGGGGCAACCCATCTGGAGGTATTTACAGTGGTCCCGGAACCAATACTACTACCTTTAATGCATCGAACGCTGGCGCCGGTACCCACACCTTAACCTACACCTATACCGATGCAAATGGTTGCAGCAATAGCACTAATGTTGACATTACCGTTCATCCGCTCCCCGTAGTTGATTTAGGGCCCAACCGCTCAACAACTGAACCTCTCACCCTTGATGCAGGTAGTGGCTTTGTAACATACCTATGGCAGGATAACTCAACTAACCAAACGTTTACCGTTAATCAATCGGGGCTATACTTTGTTACCGTTACCGACAATAATGGCTGCCATGGCTACGATGAGGTTTACATCACATACCTGGAAACTCTAGACATTATTGTTTCAAATCTGCTTTCACCCGTTGATAAATGTCACAATAGCCAAACCGAGACGGTACGTGTGGAACTTTTGAACCGTGGAACTAAAACCTTTACCACAGGCGAAACCATAGAGGTTAACTACTTTATTGGCACATCAACACCTGTAAAGGAGCAATACACGTTTACATCGAACCTACCCCAAAATAGTAAGGTTGAGTTCTCGTTTAGTAATCCAATATCGTTAAGCACTGGACAGTTTAACTTCACATGTTTCACAACCATAGCAGGCGACAATGGCGATTCAACTGAGTTCACTGTTAATGTTTGGGATTTGCCAAGTTTTGACTTTGGCTCCGACACCATTAAACATTCACTTCCATACGAATTACAGTCAGGGATAGGTGGTGTAACCTACCTTTGGAACACCGGTGCAACCAGCCCCACCATAACCATCTCAAACGGACAGTGGGGCAAGTACTGGTTAAGGGTAACCGACTCGCACGGATGTATTGCTTCCGATACTGTTGTTGTTTGGTGGCCGGTTAGCGCTGAAAAAATTACTGATACCCCTTATAGAGTCTCCATATATCCCAATCCTGCAAACGATGAACTTTACATTCAGGTTGATGGTGATAGAACCAGCAACTACAAGATTGAATTCATCGCACCTTCAGGCTTAACGGTTGAACAGGTTGAAATTATTCAATCCAATAGCTTTACCCAAAGGTTTAATGTAAATAGGCTGCAAGCGGGAATGTACTTTATCCGAATCACCAATAGCCAGGGCGAAACCTTAATCAAAAAGGTTATCATAGGAAGAAAGTAAAAAGTCCCTTAAACCCCAAATAGAGCCGGAGTTAACTCTGGCTCTATTTTTTTTACCTTAGATTTTTTTCCAAACGCCAAAAACAAAACGCTCCATTGAACACATTACACAAAGCCATAAAACTAGCTATCTTTGAAC
>LUYY01000357.1 GCA_001603415.1 Bacteroidales bacterium Bact_07
CGCATTACTTTGGGTTCTATGTTGTATTTTGCCAACAGAGACACAAGTTCGCTGAGTCTGCTGGCGGATATTATTATGTTTAGGCTGCCTTTATTTTTCAGGAGATATTTCGATGCGATTATAATCTCTTCCAACGTACATTCGGCTTCCTGCTTTGCAACAGTCTTTTCAATGTATGGGCTGCTGCGTACTGAGTGCTCTTTGTAATAGGGAGGATTAACGACAATTCTGTCGAAACTCTGTGCCGTCCATAGTGCTTTGTAATTTTTTATATCGTTGCATATAAATTTAGTTTTATCGTCAAGTTTATTATGGATTGCGTTTTCCATAGCCATATCGATGAGATGTTTTTGTATGTCTATCCCCTCTACAGAAAATCCACGCTTTGCAAGTATGAGAGTTATTGCTCCATGTGCACAGCCAATCTCCAGAATTCTTTCCCCTTTAGAGGGATTGGCGAAATTTGCAAGCAAGATTGTATCCACGTTGACTCTAGGACCCTTAGCTGCTTCGGGCTGTTCTATTTGTAAAATTCCTTTGAGTAAGTCTTCTCTTTTTTTCATTTTATGTTATGCCCAATCGTCTACTTTGACGCCTATTACTTGAGATAAACCGGGTTCTGAAAGTGTTACTCCATATAAAACGTCGGCTCGTTCCATGGTTAAGCGCCTGTGTGTCATTGCCAGTATCTGAGTATTTTTTGCATACTCTTTTGTAAGTTCTGAAAATCTTCTAAGGTTCACTTCATCAAGAGCGGCGTCAACTTCATCCAGTACCGCTATCGGACAGCCAGCCACTTCCATAGAGGCAAAAAGGAGTGATATTGCGGCCAAGGACTGTTCTCCACCTGACAGCTGCTTTATCTCCTGAGGATGTTTTCCGGGGGGTCTGGCGACTACGTCTACTCCGGCCTCCCATATACTTTCTTCTTCTTCCATTTCAAGATGAGCCTCGCCTCCTCCAAACAGCCTTTGGAAAAGCGAACAGAATTTTTTGTCTACATCATATAGTGCATCTGAAAAGACTTTGTGCGCCTGTCTGTCCGCATCATGTATCATTTTTTCCAATTCTGTCCCGCTAGCTCTTACGTCATCAAGCTGTTCTCCCAAAAAGGCAAGACGGTCCTTTAAGCTCGTATCCTCTGAAAGAACTCCCATGTTCACTTCTCCGAAAGCTTTTATCTTTCTATCTTCTGAGTTTATAGTCCTTCTAAGCTCGTCAACGTTGACGTCATCCGGCAAGCCTTCACTTCCGGGGTATGGATACTGAAGCTCCCATGTCTCCTTCAGCTCGATTAATTCTCGTTCTATCTCACCTTTTTTTGATTCGAATCTTGTCGTAGATTCCATTCCAGTGCGTGCTCTTACTTCTGAGAAAGAAAGTCTTTTTCTGAGATATTCACGCCTTTTCTCAAGTCCGGAATAACCTGCTATATATTTATCTATTTCTGCTATAAGGGCATTGCGTCTGTGGAATATTTCAAGACAGCTTTTACCTATTATCGCTAGGCTGCCTCTTTCTTTGACACAGGTTTGAT
>LUYY01000358.1 GCA_001603415.1 Bacteroidales bacterium Bact_07
GGGCGCTCAACCTCACGATTTGCGTTTTCCGTAGGCAGCAAAGCTTCGAAGTATGTTGCCTTTCGTCGTCGAAATCACCCGAGCCACCCGCTGGACTGTGTGAACAGTAACTTTGTAAGAGTTGTCAGATATGGAGACAGACAATTTTCCTTTTATAAGTTGCAATCTTGTTGTATAATGCATATATATTCTTTTACCTGAATGCTTAAGGAGGGTATAATATTGAAAAAATATACATTAATTGCTGCCATCATAGCTACTGTTCTGCTGTTTTCAAGTTGTGGGTTAATTCCCGACTATAACTTTGGCTATATAGATAAAACCGGAAATTTTGTTATAGAACCGCAGTTTGACAACGCATACCCGTTTAGCGAGGGCATGGCTCCCGTAATGATTGGATTTTCCGAATATTCAAAGTGGGGATATATCGATAAAACCGGTAAACTGGTCATCGAGTACAAATATGACAAGGTAAGAGGTTTTTATGAAGGCCTTTCCCCGGTTATGGAAGAGGATAAATGGACATTCATTGACAAGCAGGGAAATAAGGCTATTGATGCTGAATACCTGGACGCGTCTATTTTTAACAAAGGGATGGCACCGGTTAAATTTACCGACAGTAAAAAGTACGGATATATTGATCCCGAGGGAAACGCGGTTATGGATTCCACATTCAGTATCGCGTCGATTTTCAGTGAAGATCTGGCGATTTATGGTGTTGGTACACCGGATAATGCGCTAATAGGTATTATTAACAGGAAAGGTGATATTGTCGTTGAAGCAAAGTACGCGACCTGTTCTTCCTACAAAGAGGGCTTGAGTGCGTTTAAAATCAGCAAGGAAGAGGTATCAGACTGGGGCTATATGGACACCGAGGGCAATATTGTCATAGAACCTTCCTTCGCCTGGGCGCTTTCATTCTCTGAAGGTCTGGCTGCTGTACAGGTAGATAATACAATGAATGGCAAATGGGGATATATTAATAAACAGGGTGATTTCGTAATCGAGCCCGTATTTGACTCGGCGGCAAGCTTCAGTGAGGGCCTGGCGGCGGTAATGGTTGAAGATAAAAACGGCTCCCTTTGGGGTTATATTGATAAAAGCGGTAAGTTCGTGATTGAACCTAAGTTTATTGTAGCATACGATTTCAGTGAAGGGTTGGCTCCGGCATCTATGGAAGATTAATTACAGCAGTAAGCTTCCATTGGTGTTTTAAATGTGAGGGGGTTACCTGGGCAGCTTGAAGAACGTATTTATTTATTTAATCTGCGGTTTTTTTCAAGGTTTAACAGGGAACCTCTGATCACATAATCATTCCCATATTTCTCACGTATTTTATCGATGCTGTCATTGAGGTTTGCCTTAGTTTGACAGCTTTTATTCATAGGATCAAACATGCAGAATTGCACCGGAGGATCCCTTTGCAGCTGGGAAGCGGCGACTCCCAGCAGGCGGACAGGCTCTCTCTTCCAAACCTTATCGAAAAGCTCGACTGCCACTGAAAAAATCTCGTTTGTGTCCTGTGTGGCATTTTCGACTTTCC
>LUYY01000133.1 GCA_001603415.1 Bacteroidales bacterium Bact_07
TGAGCAAATGAGCTTGGAACTTTAGCAAAAAAGAGCAGTTTTTCTGCTCTTTTTTTATATCTTTGATCTCCCTTAATTTTTTTTATAAAATATTGTGAATTAGACATTTTGCATTAAACTTAAATAAAGCATTAAACAATGAAGATTTTCCTGATAGGATTCATGTCGAGCGGAAAAACCACAGTTGGAAGGGAACTGGCTCATTTCCTAGGTTACCAATTCCTCGATTTGGATGAGTATATTGAAACCAAGCACAATAGAACAATTAAACAAATTTTTGAAACAAAGGGCGAAGAGCACTTCCGGCTTATTGAGAACGAAGCACTCAAAGAGGTTTGTTCATTTAACGGCGATTTTGTGATTTCATCGGGTGGTGGAACATCGTGCTTTTACAACAATATCGACTACATGAACCGAAATGGCATTACTGTTTACCTTAGGCTTGAGGTTTCAACCCTGGTTTCGCGTTTGGTGGAATCAAAAATCGATAGGCCTTTACTTTGGGGTAAAACTCGCGAGGAACTAAACGATTACATTATACGTGTTCTTGACGAACGAAAAAAATTTTACGAGAAAGCTCAAATCATTGTCGATGCCGATAATACCAAACCAATCGATTTGGCGAAATTAATAATATCAGCACTTGAGTAGATAGGCATATTAGCATTTTCGGATGCAATAGAGATAGTTTTACTAAAACTTTTAGGCCATTCCTCTTGATTTTTTCTTTAAAATGCTTATGTTTGCTAATAATTTGAAACAGAATGAAGGCGATGCGATACATTTTGGGTGGATTGTGCTTAGTCCTAACTTTTAACACTCCAGTATTTGCTCAGGTTGAGAACCAGAGTTTAAATTCCGACTCCATTTATGAGCAAAGACAAATAAACCAGATGGATAGCCTGCTTTACCAGTGGTATATCCAGCAACCCAATGAAGATAATAACCTAGTAGCCGATATTGAGGGCGACACCATTGAAGGGCCCGAACTCCCCGACTCATTTTATATAAAGCGTCTGCAAACCATCAACTCATTAATTGATTTACCCTACAATAATATTGTTAGGAGCTTCATAAAAGCCTACACTGAGAAAAAGCGCGACAAGGTTGAGGTAATGCTTGGGCTAACCGATTACTACTTCCCCATGATTGAGGAGATACTGGACATGTATCAACTACCACAGGAACTCAGGTTTCTACCTGTTATTGAATCGGCTTTAAACCCACGTGCTGTTTCCAGGGCCGGAGCCACTGGTCTTTGGCAGTTCATGTACGGAACAGGAAGGATGTACAACCTTACCATCAACTCCTTTGTCGATGAACGCCGCGATCCACTGGCTGCCACCCATGCTGCATGTCGTTTCCTCAAGGATCTATACTCCATTTACGGCGACTGGACTCTGGTAATTGCAGCATATAACTGTGGTCCTGCCAATGTAAATAAGGCCATCAGGCGCTCGGGTGGAAAGCGCAACTACTGGGACATTTACTACCATTTACCCCGTGAAACCCGTGGTTATGTCCCGGCTTTCATTGCAGCCAGCTACACCTACTACTTTTATAAGGAACATAACCTACAACCTAAGCCCATTACCCTACCCCCTGCTACCGATACAATAATTGTTAACAACATGTTACACCTGCAACAGATTGCCGAGGTGCTCGATTATCCCATTGAACTGCTTCGCGATTTAAATCCGCAATACAAAATTGATATAATTCCTGCTAAGGGCAAATCGTATGTTTTACGATTACCCAAAGAGATGGTAGGCCCATTCCTTGATAGGGAGAAGGACATTTACGCCTACAAGGACAGCATCTTCTTTAACCAAAAGATTTTAGCAAACCCATCTAAATACACTGCATCGTATCAGCACGAGGTTCCCCCGGGTTCAATTCGTATAGTTTACAAGGTGAAGGAAGGCGATGTACTGGGCTCAATTGCTGAACGATACAATGTATCGGTTAGGCAGCTCAAGGACTGGAATAACCTGTACAGAAATCTTATCAGGGTAGGTCAACGGTTGGTTATTTATGTTCCGGAACGGACTGCTGAACGATTAGGTATTTCACAGGAAAAAAAATCGTGATGTAGTTTAGGTCATTTTTCTTGCAGTTGGACGAACAAAACCTGTTGTTCGTCCTTTTCTTTATTTTGCTCAATGCGTAACCCAATAAATTATGTTTTCTTTGCAGCCAATAAGGATTAGTATGAAACGAATCATTACAACGGGTTTGGCTTTCGCCTTACTTTTATCCTGCGCATCGAGTTCCAAAATGGAAAAGGTTCCGGGTAAAAACAACCTAATTCCATTTGTTGAGTTCTATACAATCACGGAGGGTAAAGCACTGAGCGGGACAACAACCCCAGGACGGAGAATTGATGGCCCAGGCTATTCCTACGATTCAGTTTCCCAAAAATTGGAAATATACCGCAACAATCTTACTGACACTCTAAACATTAAACTATATCTTGGGGTTGGTAAGGTGCTTAAGGGTACTGCCGGTCAAGGGGTATCGAGTAGGGTTATTGGTGTAAATAACCTGCCTTTTACCCATAACGATCTTACCATTACAAATGCAACCAAAACCAAAGTTGGCTGTTCCTATAAAGGTAAAAGGTTTGTTTTAAAACCTGGTCAGGAATACCTATTTACCGAAACCAAAATTGACACTTTGCCTAACACCACAGTGGTTCAAACCACCACAACTTGGAAGGTAACATTTACAGGGTTTGTTAAAAACAAATAAACAATAACTCAGGTATTAGTAACCAGTAACTTCAACTTTATGCAGAAAAGAGGCATTTATTTGGGTTTAGTAGCCGCATTGTTGCTGCTTTTAACCTCGTACTCATTGCTTTTTGGGGTGCCCAAAAAGTATGTTCCCATGGTAGTTTACCAACCCGATGGAACAAAAATTGAATGTTTTGCCAGTGGCGATGAATTCCACAACTGGCTACACGATGCCGATGGTTACACCATCGTGCAGCATCCTAAAACGGGCTACTATGTTTATGCTGTTAAAGAGAACGGAAAACTTGTAGCCAGCGATTTAGTTGTTGGGAAAGTAAAACCAACCGCAACAAAAGGGTTAGAGCCATTTATCAACATCTCGCGCGAGGAGTACATTGCAAAGCGCAAAAGCAAAAGGGTAAATACTCATTTCTCTTCCTTAAATCCAGCGAAAGGTGCTAACGGTATTGCCCCACTTAGGGCAAAGGATACAAAGGAAGCAACCGTTATGAATAACATCGTTATATTCATTCGCTTTGCCGACGATAATCCGGGTGATGAACCCATTGATTACTACCAGAATATCTATAATGGTGCCTCAATGTCGGTTACCGACTACTACAACAGTGTTTCCTACGGCAAATTCACAATCAGTACCACTTTTTATCCAACAACCACAAACAGCTTTGTGGTGTGGTACCAGGATTCTCAAAACCGGAACTACTACCGCCCTTACAATGCAACAACAAATCCCATTGGCTATGATCCCAATGACGATAACTATTCCAGCAATAAGAGCCAAACCTACCGTGAACACACCTTATTAAAAAATGCCATTGAAGCAGTTGCTTCGCAGATTCCCCAAAACATCAACTTAGACATAAATGAGGATGGCTATGTTGATGTGGTTTCCTTTATTGTTGCTGGGGGTAACGATGGTTGGAATGAGCTGCTTTGGCCACACCAATGGAGCCTGTGGAGCAAAACTGTTAGTATAAATCAAAAACAGGTGGGCGACTACACCTTCCAGCTACAGTTCTTTTACAACTCCCGAATCGACCTTGGTACACTCTGCCACGAAATGTTTCATGCACTTGGAGCTCCTGACCTTTACCACTACGACGATAATTTAAACCGTGCACCGGTTGGAGTTTGGGATATAATGGAAGGCACCAAGGATGAGCCACAGAACATGGGTGCTTACATGAAGTATCTTTACGGGGGCTGGATAGATAACATTCCTGCAATTAATCAAACAGGCACCTACACGCTAAACCCACTTTCAACATCGGCCGCCAACAATAGCTTTATTATTCCCTCGCCTGCTACTCATACTGAGTATTTTCTGGTTGAGTACCGTAAGCGCGAGGCCTACGATGCCAGTTTACCTAACGATGGGATGTTGGTTTACCGCATTAACTCCAAACTTGAAGGCATGGGAAATGCCGATGGCCCACCCGATGAAGTATATGTATACCGACCCGGCGGCTCCCTTACATTAAATGGAACTATAAGTAGCGCCACATTTAATGCCGATTACGGTCGTACCACCATGAACGACCAAACCAACCCGCGCAGCTTCCTTTCCGACGGATCAAATGGTGGAATTAACATTACTAACGTTACTAGCGCAGGTTCTACCATTTCGTTCAATGCAACTATCGATTTCTCACCCTGGATTGTGCTTAAAAACGATAGAGGGTATGGTTCGGCTATTGGTAATGGAGCTACTACCCTAACTGTGGCTACACGCTTTACCGCAAGCGATATGGCTAGCCATGTAGGTAAGTATATCAAAAAGGTTGATTTCTTCCTAAGGGGAAATGATAATGGACAAAGGCTAACCTCAGGTGAAGTGGTTAAGATCTGGGAAGGTGGAACAATAGGAAACCCCGGCACCCTGGTATACTCCAAAAGCGCTTCGGCCGAAGTCAAGGTTGATGAATGGACAACCCACAACGTTACTACACCAGTTGAAATAAAGGCCGATAAGGAGTACTGGGTGGGCTACACTGCAACCGCCTCCGGCGGCTATCCCTTTGCCACCGATAGAGGCCCCATGGTGCCCGATAAGGGAGGATGGTACACAATAAGCGGGAGCGAATGGAACCAACTTGCTCAATCCAACAAGGATTACAACTTTTTAATTCGAGCCATTGTATCTGATAAAACTACCGATGTACCAGTTAATTCAACAGAGGAAAATGCCATATCCTTCTACCCTAACCCTGTTGAAGACAATGGATATATTAAATTTGTTAATAACCAAAACTCCGTTAATGCAAACATCGAAGTGGTTAACATGCTTGGACAGGTAATTATCTCCCAATCGATTAGCAACCTGAGTGCTGGTGAAAATGTTATGCCTGTTAACCTATCGGGTTTGCCAAAGGGGATGTATGTGGTTAAAATAAGCATGATTAACCCTGCCAGCTTACAAATTATTAGTACAAAAACTATCAAGTTCAATAAAAATTAGTAATTTGGCATAACGTTTGTTTAAATGGTCGTGTAAACTAATCAAAATTTAAAAAATGAAAAAACTAATTACACTTGCAACCCTGGTAATGTTAGCATTACCCATGTTCGCACAGGAAAAACCTGCCGTTTCGGAGGAGCCCAATGTTGTTAAGGTAAACACTTTAAGTTTACTTGTAGGAACTGGTTCGCTTTTCTATGAACGCAAGCTCTCCGATAATCTTTCCGGACAAATGGGTGTTGGCTACCTTAGTTACAAAATTGAGGATTCAAAATTCTCTGGTCTTATCCTAACCCCTGAGGTACGCTTTTATCCAAAAAGCAATGCCATTGATGGTTTCTACCTTGCTCCCTACTTCAGGTATCAGAATTTCAAGCTTGAAAATACTGAAACCAACGATAAGGGAACCTATGCAAATTACGGTGGTGGTTTAGCCATTGGTCGTCAGTGGATTACTGACTCCGGATTTACTATGGATCTTTTCTTTGGAGGCCATTACAGCAAAGGAAGTATCGAGACCGAAGAGGGTAGTACAGGCGATAACTTTGATGTAGCAAAATTTGAAGGTTTCCGTATTCGTATTGGATTCTCAATTGGTTTTGCTTTCTAATCTTATCAAATCAATAAAAGGAAGAGGTGCTTTTGGAGCACCTCTTTTTTTTATTTGCAGATATTACTTTGCAGCTAAATCCCTAAACGTTTCCGTAAGGCTTTTCCCTCATCCTCAAAACCGGGTTTACCTAACAGGGCAAACATATTCTTCTTGTAAGCCTCCACGCCCGGTTGGTCGAATGGGTTTACATCCAGGACATAACCGCTAATGGCGCATGCGCGCTCAAAAAAGTAAAGCAGGTAACCAATCCAGAATGCACTTAGCTCAGGAATGGTAATCTGGATGCATGGTACACCCCCATCGTTATGAGCAACAATGGTGCCCAATTCGGCCATATGGTTAACCTCCGAAAGACGCTTGCCTGTAAGGAAATTAAGTTGGTCAAGATTTTCAGGGTCGTTTGGAATGTTGAGTGTGTGCGATGGCTTTTCAACCGAGACTACGGTTTCAAAAATAAAACGCTCCCCCTCCTGGATATACTGCCCCATGGAGTGAAGGTCAGTGGTAAAATCGACGCCGGCGGGGAAAATACCCTTATTCTCCTTACCTTCGCTTTCGCCGTAAAGCTGCTTCCACCACTCCGTTACATAGTGTAGCTTGGGCGTATAGTTCACCATTATTTCAACCTTTTTGCCCATGGCGTAAAGCACGTTGCGTGCTGCTGCGTACTGGCAGGCAGGGTTTTGCTCAAAAGGGACACCAACCGAAGTGTCGGTCATTGCCTGGCGTGCGCCCTCAACCATTTGCCTGATATCGAAACCAGCAATGGCTATGGGTAAAAGCCCTACTGGGGTTAATACTGAGTAACGTCCGCCCACATCATCGGGAATTACAAAAGTGCGATAGCCTTCGGTATCGGCTAACTTGCGCAGAGCACCCTTAGATTGATCGGTTATTGCAACTATACGCGATGCTGCCTCGGTTTTCCCCACCTTCCCCTCAAGGTGCTGTTTTAACAGGCGGAATGCTATGGCAGGCTCTGTGGTAGTTCCTGATTTTGAAATGACTACTATTGAATAGGTGTGCTTATCGAGTAACTTTAAAAGCTCGGCATGGTAATCCTCACAAATGCTGTTGCCTGCAAAAAGCACCTTTGTGCCACCGTTGTCGAGCATGGAAAAGCTATTGCCCAAGGCCTCAATCACAGCCTTTGCTCCAAGGTAAGAGCCGCCAATACCTACCACTACCACAAACTCACTCTTGGAACGGAGCTCATTGGCAACCTTTTCAATGCTTTTCAGCTGATCGTCAGTGATTTCGGCAGGTAAGGTTACCCAGCCCAAAAAATCGTTCCCTTTTCCAGTCTTCCCTTCAATAAGCTTTTGGCAATCGTTTACCTTGTTCTTAAGCGAAAGCACATCGCTAGCATCAACAAACTGGTAAATGTTGTTAAGTTTAACCTGTAGTTTACTCATCTTTGTCTATGGTTTATGTATTCCAATCATTGTTAAATTAACTAGCATCACCTGTTATCAAAACTGGTCATAGTAACCTGGAAATGGCTTTTGGGAAATTTGGTTTTACCACACCTGCACTTTAGCTTTCGGGTTTTATCAACCTTAGCGCTTTTGGGTGCCACCCTCCGATTGCACCCGTAAGCAAGCAGCAA
>LUYY01000134.1 GCA_001603415.1 Bacteroidales bacterium Bact_07
TGAATCTTGAATCTTGAATCTTGAATCTTGAATCTTGAATCTTGAATCTTGAATCTTGAATCCTGAATCCTGAATCCCTTTCCCCTATCCAAGTTCTTTATCCTTTATCCTGCTTTTCGGAGTTATTGCCGCTCTTTGCATTGTTTTCCTGTTGCAATGCAACGTTTCCCCCTTGCTCTTTGGTCTATTCATGGCGTGCATCGCTACTTGTGGTGGTACCCTATATACTACAAAGGTTCAGCCCCTACGGGGGCGGGAAATGTTGTTCGTTGTTCGTGGAAAACGACAAACGACCTCACCCCTGCCCCTCTCCTGAAGGGAGAGGGAAGCGGAGGAAGTAACCAGCGGCATAAAAGCCTGACCCGCTAATGGGTCGGGGGTGGAACGTGGCGCTGGGCCGGGTAAGCGATACCACAAAAGCCCCGCTGCAGGTGTGGCGAATTGTATCGCGTGGCAGTTCCACCCCCGGGGCACCCATCGGGTCGGGCTTTTCGGCCTTGATTTTCTTTGGTTCTTTCTTGTATCAAGACAAGAAAGAACGCATAAATCGCTCTTTGCAATGTTCCCCTTTTGCGATGCATAGCTTCCCCCTTGCTCTTTGGATTATGCAATGCGTGCATCGCCAAATATTTGGGTATGACTCTACACCCAGGGTTAAAACCCTGGGCTAATCCTATTTGCCCTTACAGGGCGATAAATGCACGCGTCTGTAGAGGCGCACAAACATTTGGGTTACGCACTGCGTGCATCTATTAATGCACGCGTCTGAAGACGCGCGCAAACATTTGTAAATGTTAAGTCCCTACGGGGTGGGTAACGTTTTTCGTTGCTTGTTGTTTGGTGTTCGTATAAAACCGACCTCACCCTTGCCCCTCTCCTGAAGGGAGAGGGGAGCGGAGGAAGTAACCAGCGGCATAAAAGCCTGACCCGCTAATGGGTCGGGGGTGGAACGTGGCGCTGGGCCGGGTAAGCGATACCACATGAGCCACGCCGCAGGCGTGGGGAATTGTATCGCGTGGCAGTTCCAGCCCCGGGGCACCCATCGGGTCGGGCTTTTCGGCCTTGATTTTCTTTGGTTCTTTCTTGTATCAAGACAAGAAAGAACGCATAAATCGCTCTTTGCAATGTTCCCCTTTTGCGATGCATAGCTTACCCTTGCTCTTTGGATTATGCAATGCGTGCATCGCATTATGTACTGGATTACCATGCCTGCTACTAATATTACGCCCCTACGGGGCTAAAAACGCTATACTAAATCTTGAATCCTGCTTTGCGGAACAGGCTCAGGAATTTGAAATCTGAAATCTGAAATCTGAAATATGAAATCTGGAATCTGGAATCTGAAATCTGGAATCTGAAATCTGGAATCTGAAATCTGGAATCCCGCTTTGCGGTTCAGGCTAATTATCGTTTTGTTCGCGACTTACTGTACTCTATTTTTTACTACTTTTGTCTATTATGGAATTCAAACTAATCTCCGATTTTAAACCTGCTGGAGATCAGCCCGAAGCGATAAAACAGCTTACCGAGGGGTTGATTCGTGGCGATAGGTACCAAACCCTACTGGGGGTAACTGGATCGGGCAAAACATTTACTATTGCCAACGTAATCGCCAACCTAAACCGCCCTGTTTTGGTGCTTAGCCATAACAAAACCCTAGCTGCTCAGCTTTACGGAGAGTTTAAAGCCTTTTTCCCTCAAAACGCAGTTGAATACTTTGTTTCTTACTACGATTACTACCAACCCGAAGCCTACCTACCCGTAACAGACACATACATAGAAAAAGACCTTTCCATTAACGATGAGATTGAAAAACTACGACTCAGTGCCACCTCATCGTTACTTTCCGGCCGACGCGATGTAATTGTTGTTTCTTCGGTTTCATGCCTATATGGCATTGGGAATCCTCAGGATTTTTACAATAGTAAGATAAACCTTAAGGTTGGACAAAAAATAACCCGCAACTACTTTCTTCGCCAATTAGTTGATAGCCTTTATTCGCGCAACGAGGTTGAATTTAAACGAGGCACATTCAGGGTTAAAGGCGATAGTGTTGATGTTTACCTCGCCTATGGCGACAGGGGTATTCGTATCATTTTTTGGGGCGACGAAATCGAAACCATTGAGGAGTTTGACCCAATTTCAGGACACTTTATTGAAACGTTAGAGGAAACCGTTATTTATCCGGCAAACATCTTTATCGCTGGTAAGGAACGAATAAATGAGGCTATAAGGCAAATACAGGATGATTTGGTAAAACAAATCGATTTTTTTCAGAGCCAAGGTCGATTCCTTGAGGCAAAGCGAATAAAGGAGCGAGTGGAGTACGACCTGGAGATGATACGCGAACTGGGATACTGCCCGGGTATCGAGAACTACTCCCGCTACTTCGATGGTCGACCTCCGGGCATGCGCCCGTTCTGCCTGCTCGATTATTTCCCCGACGATTTTATAACTGTTATCGACGAAAGCCATGTTACCATACCCCAGATCAGGGCCATGTATGGTGGCGACAACTCCCGCAAGCAAACCCTTGTTGAGTATGGGTTCCGCTTGCCTGCTGCTATCGATAATCGCCCACTCCGGTTCGAGGAGTTTGAACAATTAGTTGGCCAAACCATTTTTGTTAGTGCTACCCCAGCCGACTATGAACTAACCAAAAGCCAGGGCGTTGTGGTTGACCAGGTGGTTAGGCCTACCGGCCTACTCGACCCACCAATTATAGTTCGTCCCTGCCAAACCCAAGTTGACGACTTGATTGGGGAGATAAACCAATGCGTGGCTCGCAACGAACGCGTTTTAGTTACAACCCTAACCAAACGTATGGCCGAGGAACTCACAAAATACCTTGCCCGGCTGGATATCCGATGCAGGTATATCCACTCCGATGTCGATACCCTTGAACGCGTTCAAATCATGGAAGACTTACGCAAAGGGCTCTTCGATGTCTTGGTTGGCGTTAACCTGCTCCGCGAAGGACTCGATTTACCTGAAGTTTCCCTCGTTGCCATTCTCGACGCCGATAAGGAAGGCTTTTTGCGCTCAGCACGATCGCTTACCCAAACTGCCGGTAGAGCCGCACGAAACATCAATGGCCGTGTAATAATGTATGCCGATAAAATAACTGATTCCATGCGCGTTACTATCGACGAAACCAATCGCCGACGCGAAAAACAATTGCGGTATAACGAGAAGCATGGCATTACCCCAACCCAAATAGTTAAAGCCCATAAATCCATACTGGGAGGTAAGCAAACCGGCGCAAAGGTTTACGTGGAACCCGAAAAGGTTGACTATGCAGCCGATCCGGTTGTTAAATACATGACCCGTACCCAGTTGCTTGATGCCATTGAGCATGCACGTAAAGCCATGGAAGCCGAAGCCAAGCAACTCAACTTCATAGAAGCCGCCCGGTACCGCGACGAAATGTATGCCCTACAAAAAATGCTCGATAGCAAAATTTAAGTTGATGGTTGTTTGTTGATTGTTAATAGTTTGAGAATGACCCGTCCTCTCATGTCATGCTGAGCACCGTCGAAGCATCTCTTTGTAACCTCTATCCTTTTTATATCTTTTGATTAGCTGCCCCTAAATTACTTTTTGGGATGTTCTCCTTTTGCGATGCAACGCTTCTCCCTAACTCTTTGGCCTATGCAATGCGTGCATCGCCAAATATTTGGGTATGACTCTACACCCAGGGTTAAAACCCTGGGCTAATCCTATTTGCCCTTACAGGGCGATTAATACTAGTGCGCACAGGCGTGTGGAGATGCGCGCAAACGAGGAGGATTACCCTGCTTGCTCCTAATATTATGCCCCTATGGAGCTGAAAATGTTAAACGTGGAAAACCGACCTCACCCATGCCCCTCTCCTTTCAGGAGATGGGAGCGGAAGATGCAAGCAATGGCATAAAAGCCTGACCCGGCAATGGGTCGGGGGTGGAACGTGGCGGTGGGCTTAGTAAGCGATACCACATGAGTCACGCCACAGGCGTGGCGAATAGTATCGCGTGGCAGTTCCACCCGCGGGGCACCCATCGGGTCGGGCTTTTTCAGCCTTGATTTTCTTTGGTTCTTTCTTGTATCAAGACAAGAAAGAACATGTAAATAGATCTTTGGAATGTTCTCCTTTTGCGATGCAACGCTTCCACCTTGCTCTTTGGTCTATGCATGGCGTGCATCGCCAAATATTGGTATACCTCTACACCCAGGGTTAAAACCCTGGACTAATTCGATTTGCCCTTACAGGGCGATTAGCAAAGTAAACACGCATCAGGTGTTGCGCGCGAACGAAGGGATTTAACTGATAGTTGACAGTTGATGGCTTGATAGTTAAAAAGGTCAGGGCTTTCTTTTTATCCTTTATCCTTTAACCTTTTAATGGATTCCTCGCAGATGCTCAGTATGACAAGGAACGTAGATAGTTGTTTGACTTCGTTTAAAGGTTCACGGTTCACGGTTCACGAACCTCCTTTAACTTTTCACTTTTAGCTTTCCAAACAAGGCATTCCCATTCAGTAGGGTATTTTTTCTCTTTAACTTTTCACTTTTAACTTTTCCCTACCCCCTTCCCCAACCCTAACACCATTTTTATCCCCATAAACAAAGATTTTATCAACAAAATTTGCATGTGAAAAAAAAATATATTATTTTTAAAAAATATTTCAATTGACTGGAACTAAATTCTCTAAACACTATTTATTAACTTAACACTTACAGCTATGAGAAAACTATTTTTTGCAGCAGCCATGTTGCTCCTTAGCCAGGCTGGCTTTGGGCAGGCAGTAAAGGATAATGCGGTTATACCGGTATCCATTACACTAAATTCTATTTTGAGGCTCACAGTCACTTCCGGAGGTAACATTCAATTCGTTGTAAACACAATTGATCAGTACACAAATGGTATTGCCAATAGTGCACAGTACACAACTAATTTCGTAGTATCCTCTTCAAGAGATTTTAACGTAACATTAGGCGCTGAAGATGCAAGTTTCATTGGCTTAGAAACAGGCGGAACAATGGATCTGGCATTCTTACGTTATACAATGGATGGTGCTGGTGGTGGTACTATTGCTGGAATACAAGAATTATCTGATTTGACAGCCCCAACTACTGTAGTAAGACAATCTGCTGGAGGAAATTTATTATACGAAATTCAATGGGAACTGGGGACGACGGGTGGAACGGCCGGTTCCTTACTTGCTGCCAACCTTCCAGCTGATATTTATGTAACCAATGTTTTCCTTAATCTAGCTCCACAATAGTAAAAAACATTTGAGGCTGTCTTAAATATTGCAAGGAAACTTCAGAACTTTTTTGGCAAAACTGAAGGTTGAGTTTATTGTGATTATTACAAGTTCTTAATTTTACTATTTAAGACAGCCTCATTGAATTTTTACTTAACCAGCTCCCATGAAGAGTATCAAAGATTGGTTCATTTTTGGTGTTTTATTTATGTTGGTTAATTTCAAACCAATCTATTCTTATTCACAAAACATCAAGGATCTTAGGGAGATTGGAAATTATGTTCAAATTTTTTATAACACCCTAAACGATTACCAAACTGGGGTTACTCTTAATGGATACACAAGAATACGATTAAAATTTAGGTACGATGGTTCAAGTGGTTGGGAATTACGACTTTTTACAAATTCGGCTGAAATTGAATACGAAGGAGCTCCAACTGAAAATTTAGATTTAACAGACTTATCCATTACACCAACAATTTTAAGTACAAGCGACCCAACCAATACTATTAATGGATCTTACTCATTAGTTCAAGGGCCTTTTGATCCCTCTAAACCGGAACAAGTTCTTGTATCGGGAACAGGAGGAACTGTTGGAACTGATCCTCCAATAGAAGTTGAGATATCAATAACTTACTCCATGGGGAATATGCTAAATAAACCCCCTGGATTGTACTTTGTAACCCTTCAATTCTTACTTGTTGAAAAGTAGTATATATGGCAAAATGCCAACTATATAGGTATTTAGTTTTAGTTTCTATTTGTGTATTCACCGCATTACGTGTGAATGCTCAGTATTTTTATTTTGATCAGGTAGCACCCAAGGTTAACGTTTCCTTTGCCAGACATTCACTGGAGTCGGGATCCCGTAATATTATTTTCAATGTAGTAAAGGTTAAAAACGAATTAGGCCGACAGGAAACCCTAACGCTTAATTTAACCGTACCACAGGGTTGGCGTATTCTTGGTCCGGATAAGATTGAATTAACCCTCCCCCCCTACGACTCGTTGTTTATACCTATTCGTGTGGCAGTAGGGAGTGCTGTAAAAGGCGATATTGGTTATAGTATAATTGCCTCAATCACCGATAGTAGGGGAAATACTATTAAAAATGAATACAGCTATGTTAAAATTCCCCGGTTGGTAGACCTTAAACTAAAAGTACTTTCTAAAATCGTATATCTCGATCCAGTTACTCTTAATTCCGAAGTTAAAATAGAGGTCCGTAATAGGGGAAATCGTGAAGAGCCCGTATCCTTTCTATTCGATGGTGGGAACAGCATAGGGATAGGCAAGCAGGAACAATACCGATATACTCAAGACTTAACCATTAAACCATTTTCCGATTCCACTATTGTCCTACCCATAACTCTTTTACAGGAAAAGTATTCCGAAAGAATTAACTACTTGCTAGAACTTACCGTGCGAACTTCTGACACATTGTATAAGTCAAGTATTTGGGTTAGGCGCCTTAGACCAAAATACGAAAATTATATTCCGACATCGGATAAAATGCTTACCGTTGATTTAACTGCTCAGGGTTTGCTCGATGCTGTTCAGCAACCAAAATACATAGCAACAGTTGAGGGTAAAAC
>LUYY01000135.1 GCA_001603415.1 Bacteroidales bacterium Bact_07
CTAAGGTTTAAAAATTTAGGACAAAAACTACAGATTTCAACAAATATGGTATTTTTGTTTGTTGAACTTTTCTTTTAACAGTGTTTATGTTTTTATGATTGAACCCGTGAAAATGAACTTGAAGTTACCTAAACTAATTATTGCCATTACAGCATTAGGCATTATTGTAGTATCATGCAAATCATCGCCTAAAAAGGAGAGTGAAACGTCCCAATCGGCAGCTGATACACTTTCGACACTTGTAAAGGTAGAAAATGCCATTTTCCCTATTCCATCGCCATGGCAGGTAGTAAACCTGATTCAAAAAAACAACATCCCATTCAAAGAATCATGCATTAACAGTTCAACCAATTTCCAACGCTATACAACATCGTTTAAGCAAGCCATAAACCTTGGCATATATGGAACCGATTTAAGCTACCTAAACATTTACGACAAAACTCAGGAATCGCTTCAATACTTAGGGGTGATAAAGAAACTTAGCGAGCAGCTAAGGATTACCGAATCGTTCGACGAAAAGATTTTTGAAAGAATCGAAAAAAATATCGAAAACAAGGATTCACTGATAAAGATTATATCAGAAACTTATGCAAATTCAGATTTATACCTCAAAAGGAACGAGCGCTACGATATAAGTGCCCTGATTGTGGCCGGCTGCTGGGTTGAAAGCCTTTACATTATGACCCAAGTTGCTCAAGAGCACAACAATAGAGAAATAATAAACCGGATTGGTGAACAAAAGCATCCCCTGGATAATCTGGTTGAACTATTAACGCCCTTTTACTATAAATCGACTGAGTTTGCCAATCTGCTCGATAGTTTAATAGATTTGGCTTACGAGTTTGATGGAATAATATACTCATACTCGTACCGTGAACCCCTTGTTGACGAAGCAAATAAGGTGATTACCATTCGAAGCCAATCGCGAGTGGTGATGTCGGAGTACCATCTGAAAATAATCAGCAAAAAAATTGAGCAAATACGCTCATCGTTAACCGAATAAACATTTTGATATGCAACGCATAGTAATCATATTAACCTTAACACTTACAAGCCTGAGTTCATTTTCACAGATTGAGCAACTAAAAAAAACGTGCGCAATCAACTTCCCATCAAACTACATTAGCGACGGGCAGGAATACTTTGCCGCTCTTAAACCTGACCAACGGATTGAGTTCAGAACAACCTTTTACGCCGATAATACTTATAGGATATCGGCATGCACCAATGCAAAAAAAGGGAAACTGGTCTTTACCGTTTACGATACCGAAAAGAACTTACTTTTTACCAACGAGAGTTTCAACTACTCGCCTTATTGGGATTTGCGATTTACATCAACAGTAACCTGTATAATCCAGGTAGATGTTAAAAATCCACAATTTACTCCAGGCTATGTTATGCTCCTAATTGGATACAAACAGTAAATACCTATAAAACATGAGCGAGTCGATCCTAAAAGCTCTCATGCAACTTTTCGCAATTATTGCCCGTCCTGTTTCACAAGACGAGAAGGAAAATAACGACTATGCCGACAGGCGAAAGGTTGTAGAGGAGTTCTTAAGGAATCAACTTAATATCGACTTGGTGAAAGAATACCTAAAAGTTTTTGACTATTTCTACAGCCTATACCAGGAAAAGCAGAGCGAGAAGAGTAAATCGAAAAAAAGAACATCATCAAGCTCGGTAAGGGTTCTTAAAATTTGCTCGCAAATCAATGAGGAACTTCAGCAACAGCAAAAAATTGTTGTACTAATCAGGCTACTTGAATTTGTTAAACCCGATGAAGGTGAGGTTACCGAGCAGGAAATGGCTTTTATAAGCACGGTGGCTGAAACCTTTTACGTTCCCGAGAACGAGTTTCAAAACCTTAAGGACTTTGTACTCTCTGGTTTTGATTCAATAAACCCACACCAGAATATCTTGCTGATAAACGACTCTAAAGAGCCTCCCTACGACAACTTGAGGCATCTTTACGCCGAAGGGCTTTATGAACCCATAAAAATTCTTTTTGTTGAGTCGGCAAACATTTTCTTCTTACGCTACAACGGGCTTCACGAACTATACCTGAATGGCCATTTACTGGTAAAGGACAAGATTTTTGTTTTGAACAATGGCTCCTCCATCCGAAACTCAAAAATCAAACCCATATACTTCAGCGATATTGTTGGCCGCTTTGTTCAGGATAAGATTAAGGAGAAAATTGTTTTTGAAGCTATCGATATAGAATACCGGTTTAAAAGTGGCAAGATTGGCCTTCAACCCATGTCGTTTGTTCAGGAAAGTGGACATTTGGTTGGAATTATGGGAGCATCGGGTGCTGGCAAAACCACGCTGCTTAACGTTTTGAATGGAAGCGAAAAACCAACAAGCGGGCAAATACTAATTAATGGTATCGATATTCATAGCCAGAAAGAGTTAGTTGAAGGTCAAATTGGTTTTGTATCGCAGGACGATTTGCTTATCGAGGAACTTACCGTTTACCAAAACCTATACTTCAACGCTCGCCTATGCTTTGATAATTACACCCAAGAGCAACTCGAGACAGTTGTAAACCAAACCCTACAAAACCTTGGCCTCTACGAAATTAAGGATATGCGTGTGGGTTCACCGCTAAATAAAAAGATAAGCGGTGGGCAACGTAAACGCCTTAACATTGCGCTCGAACTGATAAGGGAACCCGCAATCCTTTTCCTCGATGAGCCAACCTCAGGCCTGAGTTCGCGTGATTCCGAAAATATTCTCGACCTTCTGAAAGAACTTACACTCAAAGGGAAACTGGTGTTTGTGGTTATCCACCAACCCTCGTCGGAGATTTTCAAGATGTTCGATAGGTTGCTTATTTTGGATACTGGTGGCTACCTTATTTACAATGGCGACCCCATTGAGTCGATTATCTACTTCAAATCACGAGTTCAACAGGCCAACTGGAACGAGAGCGAGTGCCCTGTTTGCGGTAACGTAAACCCTGAACAAATTTTCAACATAGTTGAATCGAACGTACTCGATGAGTACGGGAATCCAACAAGAGCGCGCAAAATTAGTCCTTTTGAGTGGAACGAGTACTTCAAACGGTTTGCACCTGAAAAACCCACACCTACCTCACAACCTAAATCGTTACCACAAATACATTTCAAAATACCGAATTGGCTTAAACAGTTACGCATTTTTGTAAGACGAGATATTTTAAGCAAGCTGGCGAATAGCCAATACATGATTATCAACATCTTTGAAACGCCGCTGCTTGCCCTACTATTGGCATACATCATAAAGTACTACAACGTTGACGTTTCAAATAAACTTGGCTACACGCTCTTGGAAAATAGCAACCTACCGGTTTACCTGTTCATGTCGGTTATTGTAGGTATTTTTGTTGGCTTAACCGTAAGTGCCGAGGAAATAATAAAAGATAGAAAGATACTGAAACGCGAAGCGTTCCTTAACCTGAGCTGGTCAAGTTACCTAATGTCGAAGGTAACCATTCTTTTGGGCATATCGGCCTTTCAGGCTCTCATGTTTGTGCTCATAGGCAATAGCATAATGGAAATTAAGGGAATGTACTTTGAGTATTGGTTGGTACTTTTCAGCACATGGTTCTCAGCAAACATGATGGGTTTAGTAATATCGGATAGTTTTAAAACAGTTGTTACCATCTACATTCTAATTCCTTTCCTTGTTATTCCACAGCTGATACTTAGCGGTATTATAGTAAAATACGAAAAGTTGAATCCTACCATTTCATCGCCAAGTAGTATACCCCTTTACGGTGAACTAATTGTCTCGCGTTGGGCCTACGAAGCCTTAGCAGTTTATCAGTTCAAGGAAAACAAGTACATGAAACCGCTATACAAATTCGATGAGGCCATGAGCTTATCGGATTACAAGCGGAACTACTGGCTTAAATCAATACAAAACAAGGTTGATTTCTGCATTCGTAAACTTGAAAATAACGAAAAGAGAGCCGAACTCAACGATGCACTGGAACTGATTAGAAATGAACTGGTAAAGGAAATGACTGCGCCAAGAACATCGCATTTAATTTTTAGTAAGTACACCCTGTTAACACCCGAGGAGGTTAATCTGGATATCCTAAAAGAACTTAACGATTTCCTTGAGCAACTCCGCAAGCATTACGTTAAACTTTACAATAAAGCAAGCGCTGAAAAAGATAACTATATCACGTCGTTCCAAAATAGTCGTCCCGATGGACAACAGCTTTACGTTGAACTGAAACGCCGTTACCACAATGAAAGTTTAAGTGAATTTGTTCGTAATTCTGGTGAGGTAGAACGTATCATTGAGTACAACAACCGCTTAATCCAAAAAATCGACCCGATTTACCAATTCCCTGAATCAAAATTCTTGCGTGCACACTTTTATGCACCGGTTAAACCATTCTTTGGTAGTTACTTTGGGACTCTTTGGGTGAACGTAATAGTAATATGGATATCAAGCATTTTGATGTACATGGTACTTTACTACAGGCTTCTTAAACGTTTCCTCGAATGGCTTGAGAGCTTAGGAGGCGAAACAGAAAGTTGATATTAGGATAAAAAAAGGGCAATCCCAAAAGGAATTGCCCTTTATTGTTAAAACTAAATGCTAGTCAACTATTTGAATCATCTTGAAGGGAACTTTGATAATTGACTCATAATCCTCGCCAGCCTCAAGCATATCCTCATCGTCTTCCTCGTAATACCAATTAATTATGACATCCTTTTGGTTCTTTTTAAGAACCTCAAGCTTTTTGAATACATCGAGAATACACTTTGACGACGAAGTGTTGAAGTACTCAAGCTGCACATTTACCACCGTATTGGGCTGAGGATTTTTGGCGTATTCATCGAGCCATTCCACAACAGGGCGATAGAATTCTATCGAATTCTCAGGAATAGAGCGACCTTTTATTTCAATAACTCCAGTATTTGGGTTCATTGTTACAGTCGGAGTTTTTGGCGTTCCCTCAATGTTTAGTAATTCCATAATATTGTAGTTTTAATTATTCACTAACCAACACACTTAGATTAAAAAAAGAATACTCATCATTATAAGGAATAAAATCGTAATTCAG
>LUYY01000136.1 GCA_001603415.1 Bacteroidales bacterium Bact_07
AAATTAAACAAACGATTAAACAAAACAATGCTTGTTTCATAGAATTTAGTTTATATTTGTCGCCGGGACTAAATTAACCTTTTTCTGAGCAAAAAGTTCATTAAGTATAACTTTATTTGAATTAGCATGGAAATTACAAGAACTTTTGACATTCTTGAAGCGGGCAAAGACCATTACGAAAACAGAACTGTATTAGCGGTAAAAAAGAATGGTGTTTGGGACGAGTACAACATCGACCGTTATTCACAAATGGCTCATAACCTAAGCTATGGCTTACTTGCCATGGGGCTTCGTCCGGGCGATAAGGTAGCTAACATCAGTGGGAACCGCCCCGAATGGAATATTGTTGATATGGGAATAACCCAGGCAGGCATGGTTCATGTGCCTATCTACCCGACCATAAGCACCGATGATTACAAGTACATCCTTAAACATGCCGAGGTTAGGGTAATCTTTGTGGGCGACAAGGGATTGTACCAAAAACTTGCACCACTAACTACCGACCTCGCAAACTTCATTGGTATTTACTCAACGGTTGAAAATGGTGATATACCCAACTGGAAAGAGATACTCGAAAAAGGCAAGCAGAGCGCCCACGAATGGGTTGATGAACTCTTCAAGATTAAATCGTCGGTCAAACCCGATGATATTGCTACAATTATTTACACTTCGGGCACAACAGGCGTTTCAAAAGGCGTAATGCTTTCGCATTCAAACTTCCTGAGCAATGTTGAGGCTTGCAAGGGACTATTCCCCCTTGAAACAGGCGATATTGCCGTAAGTTTTCTTCCCCTAAGCCACGTTTTCGAGCGTATGGTTAACTACTACTACCAAAGCATTGGGGTAAGCATTTACTATGCCGATAACCTTGCCACCATTGGCGATGTGATTAAAGAGGTAAAACCGCACATCTTTATGACCGTTCCACGAATGCTAGAAAAGACTTACGATAAAATCATTGCCGTTGGAAAGGATTTAACAGGGCTAAAGAAACAGATTTTCTTTTGGTCTGTAAACCTTGGCTATAAGTATAATGAGGTACGAAACAGCTGGTACTACCAGATTAGGCTTAACCTTGCCCGCAAGCTAATATTCTCAAAGTGGCAAAAGGCGCTTGGTGGTAGATTAAAGTTTATTATTAGCGGCGGTGCTGCCCTACAACCCCGACTTATGAGGGTATTCTGGGCAGCCGGCATTCCTGTTTATGAAGGCTATGGACTAACCGAAACCTCACCCGTAATTGCGGTTAACCACCCTGCATCGCCCGGGAATGTTAGAATTGGCTCAGTTGGTCCTGTAGTGCCAAATGTTGAGGTAAAAATAGCCGAGGATGGCGAGATACTTATGCGTGGACCTAGCCTTATGAAAGGCTACTACAAGGCAGACGATTTAACTCAAATAGCTATTGATGAGGAGGGCTGGTTCCACACCGGCGATATAGGACATCTGGATGATGGAAAATTCCTAACCATAACCGATAGGAAAAAGGAAATCTTTAAGCTATCGAATGGCAAGTATGTTGCTCCCCAGCTTATTGAGAATAAGCTGAAGGAATCGTTCTTCATTGAACAGTGCATGATTGTTGGCGAAAACGAAAAATTTGTCAGTGCACTTATCTCGCCAAACTTTAGCTTCCTGCACGACTGGTGCAGCCGTCATAAGATTCACTTCGAAAATAACGATGAATTGATTACAATTCCTGAAGTTATTGCCAGGTATCAAAAGGAGATCAATGCTGTTAACAAGCAGCTCAGCGATTACGAACAAATTAAGCGTTACCGCTTAGTGGCAGAGCAATGGTCGCCCCAAACCGGCGAACTTTCCCCAACCCTCAAGCTTAAACGAAAAGTACTATACGAACGGTACGAAAAAATTCTCGAAGAAATATATGGCCATGCCAAGCAAACCGAGGTAAGAGGAGTAAGCAACGGTTAATAAACCAACATTAAAGCAAAGGCGTCGAAAAAACGACGCCTTTTTTTAATTGTAAGAGCTATTTACCCCCAACAACAACCCCTCTTTTCCGGGTAATAAGCAACAACAGAAAAACAATTGCCCCGTTCACAATAAGCAACTCAAATCCGAACCTGTAACCCCCAAACAGTATAGCAGAGTACTTATTCAGAAAATAACAGGCAATTGGTGAAAAAATAGCAATGAAGGGCACAAGCAAATCATTCACCTGAAAACGAGTAAACAGACCAAACGCGTACAGACCAAGTAGTGGGCCATAGGTATATCCGGCAATCGTAAAGATGGCATCAATTACCGAACGATTGTTGAAGGCATTGAAAACAATAATGACCAGTATCATCAATACTGATATAAAAACATGCACCCATTGCCTAACCCTACGTAGCTTGTCCTCGTCCATGTCCTTGGTATTGAGAACATCAATGGTGAACGAGGTGGTAAGAGCGGTTAAAGCCGAATCGGCACTGGAGTACGCTGCAGCAATTAACCCAAGGAAGAACAAGACCCCAACTATTTGTGGCAGATATCCCTGAGTAGCCAAAGTGGGGAATAAATCATCGGACTGGGCAGGCAGTGGAATCCCTTTCTGTACAGCAAATGTATGTAAGAGCACACCAAGTGAGAGGAACAATAAATTTACAGGCAAAAAGGCGAACCCATACCAGTACATGTTTTTACGGGCATCCTTGTAGTTACGGCAACTCAGGTTTTTCTGCATCATATCCTGGTCAAGGCCTGTCATGACAATGGTAATGAAAGCACCCCCAAGAAACTGCTTCCAGAAATAGAAACGCTGGTTTGGATCGTCGAAAAACCAGACCCTGGAAAGTGGGCTGTTGCTTACCGTTTTAACAATTCCTGAAAAACTAAGATTTAAATCGCTTGATATGTAGTAAACACAAAGCGAAACGGCTGTTAACATTGCAATGGCTTGAAACGAATCGGTCCATAGCACCGTGCGCACACCACCCTTTCGGGTGTAAAGCCAAATCAGGATTACAGTAATGGAAACGGTAACCCAAAAGGGAACCCCTAAGGCATTGAAAATGGATAACTGCAAAACATTCGACACTATAAAAAGCCTAAAGGCTGAACCAATAATCCTGGAAACCAAAAAAAGGAAAGCGCCAGTTTTATAGGAGTAAAAGCCAAAGCGTGACTCCAAATAGGTGTAAATTGATTTGAGATTTAACCGGTAGTACAAGGGTAAGAGAACGTTTGCCACCACTACATATCCTAAGAGATATCCCAACACCATCTGCATGTAGGAAAATTGGCTTGTTAAAACCCATCCCGGAACCGAAATGAAGGTAACGCCTGATATGGAGGTTCCTATCATGGCAATGGATACCAAATACCAGGGCGATTTACGATTACCTATAAAAAAAGTATCGTTGTTGGAATTGCGCGAAGTAAAATAGGAAATAACAAAAAGCGTTAAAAAATACCCAATTATTACAGTAATAATAAGACTTGTTGACATATCCATTCATATTTGAGCCAACAAGTGTATGAAAAAATCTACACATTACAAAAAATCAACAAGACAGCAAACCATTACCTGCAAAAAACGTTTAAACCAACATCGCATAAGCTCAACTTAAGCATTTATTCAATTAGATTTGCAGAATTAAAAGCATCAAAAATGCAAACCCAAACATACCCATCAAAGTTACTGGAAAGAGCAGTTGAGGAACTGGCTAAACTTCCCGGGATAGGCAACAGGACTGCGCTTAGGCTTGCCCTACATTTACTAAGGCAGCCCCAACCCGATGTTGAGCAGTTTTTAACTGCCATTGGCGAAATGAAGAACAACATCCGCTTCTGTTCCGTGTGTCACAATATCTCCGATACCGATATTTGTTCTATTTGCTCATCGCCATCGCGCGATAAAAGCACCATTTGCGTGGTTGAGACTATTAAAGATGTCATGAGCATTGAAAACACCATGCAGTACAAAGGTGTTTACCACGTGTTGGGTGGAGTTATAAATCCCATGGAAGGGATTGGCCCCAACGATCTAACCATTAACAGCCTGATTGATAGGCTGTCGTCCAATGAGGTGAATGAGGTTATTATGGCACTAAGCGCTACAACCGAGGGCGATACCACTAATTTCTACATCTATAAAAAGATAAAGCACTTCAACATTGTAGTCACAACTCTTGCCCGAGGGGTAGCCTTTGGCAACGAGCTGGAGTATACAGATGAAATCACTCTTGGCCGCGCCCTCCTTAACCGCATAAAGTTTGACAATTCGTTCTCCGTGGAATAATTTTTGAACTTTAACAAAAAGGTTGTAACTTTAAAACATCATTATTTCAGAATGGACATGTTCAAGTATTGTTTAACCCTCATACTAACTGCAACAATTTCGCTTATTGCTGTTGCCCAATCAAACGTAAGTGACTTAATTGCCAATGGCAATCAAAAAATCAAGGATAAGGACTACAAAGGGGCGGTGGATGTTTTTAAGAGTGCCCTTAGCGTTTCACCAACCGACTCACTTGCCCTGAATGGTATAATTAGAGCAAACACGTTGCTTGAGGATTACAAGGAAGCCCAGAAATGGATTGCCACAGCACTCGAAGCATACCCAAATAATCCCGATTTTCTGTTCCGCAGGGGTATCATACAAAACCTAAATGGGTACCACGATAAAGCCATTCTGGATTTTGAAAGCGCTCTCAGCCAAAATCCCAATTCGTCGCTCAGGGTTCAAATCTTACTAAATAAGGCTTCGGCTCATTTTAAACTCGAACAGTTTGCCGAGTCGCTTGCCGACTACAACAAGGTTCTGGAGTTGGAGCCCCGAAATTTTAATGCGTATAACTTCAGAGGGCTTGTAAACTTTAGGCTTGGATACTATATTGATGCCGTTACCGATTACACAACGGCCATTGACCTTGACCCGACCTCGCCCCTACCCTACTACAATAGGGGAATGAGTTTAATCAAGCTAAACGAGACCCAAAAAGCCTGCGCCGATTTTCGCAAGGCTTGCCAAATGGGCTATATGACTTCATGCAAGATGGTAGTAGCAGAATGTGGTGCCCGATAGGAAAGTTAATAAATATATTACCTAATAATTAATAGTCCCTATATGGGACTTTTTTTATTTTATTTTTTTGAAATATTTAATTACATTTTTTAACTTAGCGGCAGTATTTGGTTATATTTATTTCGCAAACAAAGTGGTTTAATAACATATTATAAGAAAACTACCATGATTAATGACCTAGATCAAATCCTATCGGCTAGTGCTAAAAGGATGAAGCGTTCGGTGATAAGGGAACTGCTTAAAATGACCCAGCGTCCCGAACTTATATCATTTGCAGGCGGCCTGCCTTCGCCTGAGAGCTTTCCAGTTGAGCAGCTAAAACAGGTAGTAGTAGAGGTATTAGATACCGATAGCGCACGTGCACTTCAGTACAGCGAGACCGAGGGCGATAAAAGACTCCGCGAGATCCTCGTTGAAAAGTATAGGAAGGAAGGCTTTAACATAAACATTAACAACCTAATAATTTCAACGGCATCGCAACAAGCCCTTGACCTTATCCCAAAGATTTTTGTTAATCCTGGCGACAAGGTTATTTGCGGCTTACCCAGTTACCTGGGAGGCATCTCGGCATTTGCATCATATGGAGCAGAACTAATTGGCATTGAACTTGATGACCAAGGAATGCGTTCAGATTTGCTTGAGAAAAAGATGCAGGAATTGCAAGGTAAAGGCCAAAAGCCAAAGTTTATCTATGTAATTCCTGACTTTCAAAACCCAACCGGCATTTGCATGCCTGAAAGGCGAAGACTTGAAATCATTGAAATTGCACGAAAATACAATGTACTAATTGTTGAAGACAGCCCATATCGTGAGGTGCGATTCAGCGGCACGCCACAACGTACAATGTACGAACTTGATGGAACCGGGCAGGTTATCCTACTTGGTACAATGTCGAAAATTTTTGTTCCTGGGTTCCGCTTGGGTTGGATTGTAGCCCATGAGGATGTAATTGACAAGCTGGTTGTGGCCAAACAAAATACCGACCTTTGCACCTCGTCGTTTGTGCAAAAAATTGCTGCCAAGTACTTTGATAAGGGATTCTTTGAACCCAATCTGGCTAAAACCAATGCTATGTACAAGGAGAAGCGCGATGCCATGGTGGAAGCCTTCCATAAGTTTATGCCGAAAGGCGTAAAATGGACTGAACCCGAAGGCGGGCTGTTCCTTTTTGTAACATTACCAGAACATATTGATGCTGAGGATCTCTTTAAAATAGCCATTGAAGAGAACGTGGCCTTTGTTCCCGGAACCGTTTTTTACTGTAACGGACAAGGCAAAAATACACTTCGCATCAACTTCTCATATATGTCCAAGGAAATGAATATTGAAGGGAGCCGAAGACTTGCCAATGCAATAAAGCGAATGATTAAAGAGTAATATCGGACATAGCAATCATAAAAACCACTGGGATTAACTTGTAATGGAGTTACTCAGTGGTTATTTCTTTTTAAGCAAATCCATCAATTGAAAAAATCAATTGATTAACCTCCTCTAAAAATGTTTCTCCATGCCCATTTCGGTTTAACGTACTCCAATTCCCTCCCATTCTACCATTCCGATTTATTCCGATTTATTCCTCTAAAAATGTTACTGCAACCCCCTTTTTATTAGCCTGGATGAATTTGATAATTCATGGCACTTTGGTTTAAAGATTTGCGTTAACAAACCAACCCATCTCGTCCTTTCTTTCAATCTACTTCGAATAAAACAGCATTATTGCAACATTTTTGTATATTTCCACAAAATTTATTAGCATTTTTTAATGCATGGAACTTTCGGTCATCATTGTAAACTATAATGTTCGATACTTTTTAGAGCAGTGCTTGGTAAGCGTTTTTGGTGCACTAAAAGGGATTGAGGGTGAGGTTTGGGTTGTGGATAACGCATCGACCGATGGTTCTGTTGAAATGGTTAAACTAAAGTTTCCCAGTGTAAAACTGATTGCTAACGATAACAACGTTGGCTTTTCCAGAGCCAACAACCAAGCCATAAAACATGCACAGGGTAATTACATCCTTTTATTGAATCCCGACACGGTTGTGCAGGAAGATACCTTTAGGCAATGCATCAGCTTCATGGAAATGCACCCCGATGCAGGCGGATTAACCGTAAAGATGATTGATGGTAAAGGCCATTACCTGCCCGAATCAAAACGAGGGTTTCCATCGCCTTGGGCATCGTTCTGCAAGATTTTTGGATTGACAACGCTTTTCCCCAACTCTAAGCACTTTGCGCGCTACTATTTAGGCCATCTGGATAAAAACACCACCCAAACCATCGAAATACTGCCCGGTGCATTCATGTTCCTGAGAGCGGAAGCCTTGCAAAAAGTTGGTTTGCTCGATGAGCAATTCTTCATGTATGGCGAAGATATCGATCTTTCGTATCGGATACTTCAAAGCGGCTACAGGAATTACTACTACCCAAATTGTCAGATAATTCACTATAAAGGTGAAAGCACAAAAAAGGGAAGTTTGAACTATGTGATAGTTTTTTACAAGGCCATGATACTGTTTGCTCAAAAGCACTTTAGCAAACAAAAGCAAAAGCACTTTGTGGCTTTGATTAAATTTGCAGTTTTTATTAGGGCTGCAGCTTCAATTCTGAAAAGAGTGTTTATCAGAATCTGGCTACCCCTGACCGACTTTGCCTTAATGCTAGTGGGCGCATACATAGTAATCCCCTGGTGGGAACAGCTTAGGCTTGGAGCCCTAAATGTTTACCCCCGCGATATTTTACCTTGGCTGATTTGTTTTTATATTTCAACATGGATGTTCTCACTGTGGTTCCATGGAGCCTACGACAAACCCCAAAGCATCAGTTCAGGAATCAAGGGAATACTTTACGGAACCATTGTAATTCTTGTTGTTTATTCCATTTTACCAATCAACTTTCGGTTCTCCCGCGCAATTATCATCCTACTAGCGGCCTGGACAACCATTTTCGTACTCCTGAACCGACTTGTTTCGGCAGGTTTTATTGAGGGCCTGCTTAAACCCAACTCCCGAAAAAAAAGTGTTTGCTTCGTAGGTACTGCGGGCGAATTTGAACACTCAAAGGAACTGCTGCTACAAGCAGGTATTCATAAGAATAATATTACCCACCTGCACCCCGAAGAGGTTCTTGACGAACAACAAAATGCAAAGGAAGCAGTAGTTGCCGATACCCTAAAAGTTAAAAATATCACCGAGATCATTTTTGGCACTGAGGGTATCCCCATGACTAAAATTATTCATGCCATGATGCAATTCTCGCAATATGATGTAGATTTTAAGATTGCGCTTCATGGAGGAGAATCGATTGTTGGCAGCAATTCGGTTGATACACATGGTGAACTATACTCACTCGAGCTAATGACATTAGCCAAGCCAGTTGTTCGGCGTCAAAAAAGAATTTTCGACGTAGTGTCGTCCACTTTAATCATTATACTATTCCCAATTCTATGGATAGCACTTAGGAAACCGTTTATGGTGTTAACAAATGCGCTTAAAGTTCTGGTTGGAAAGAAAACGTGGATAGGCTATAACTCACAAAACACCTTGCGGCGATTCCCCACAATAAAACCTTCGGTTTTCGGCTATGGAAAATGGAATAAAGGAATAAGCACATCGGCAAATCTCGATCTCTACTATGCTCGCAATTTCAGTATAGCATCGGAAACGGCCGAACTAATCCGAAATATTTTCAAAAAGTGGCGTTAAATCCTGTTCAGGTTTAAATGCTCTCTTTTCATCTAACTTCCCTAACTCCATCACATTCTAACTATGCCGACTCATTCAGACTGATTCCGACCCATTTCTCTAAAAAAAGTTTCCGCCTCCCCTTTTTTATTAGCCCGTTTGAATCATGGTAATTCGGTTAATATTTGAGTTAGCCTTGTTCAACCTTTTGCGCATTTCGGTGTTAATAGTTTTGAAAAAGAAAACTAAAACATCATGGCAGAAGTTAAAATACTACTCCCAGCAATGGGCGAAGGCGTTACCGAAGCAAAAATCACCAAATGGTTAGTTAAACCCGGGGATGTGGTTGAAGTAGATCAACCCCTTGTAGAGATAGCCACTGACAAAGTTGATTCCGAAGTTCCATCGACCACTAAAGGGAAAGTAAAACAATTACTGTTTAACGAAGGCGACTCGCCACAGGTAGGACAGACCATTTGCATACTCGAAGTAGAAGGGACAAGTGCCTCAGAAGAAAAGGCCAAAACTAACATAGACGAACCCTTATCGGTGCAAAAAGCAAAAGTTGATGTAAAGCCTACGGCAAGCCAAGTTAAACCCGAAGCAGAAACCCCAAGCCTTAAATCCTCTCGATACCTTTCGCCGCTTGTGCGAAGTATGGCAAAGCAGGAAAATATCTCCTTGGAAGAACTTGAAAAGATTGAAGGATCGGGACTCGATGGCCGCATTACCAAGGACGACCTCATGAAATTGATTGAAAGCCGCAGCAAGCGAATTGCACAAATAGAAACCGAGGCCAAGGAGCGAATCCAAACCGAAACACCAATTCAGTTCTCAACTCCAAGCGACACTACCAGCAGCATGCTAGCCCATGAAATTGTGCCTATGGATAGGATGCGTAAGCTAATTGCCGAACATATGGTTCGATCCAAGCAAACATCGGCCCATGTGGCTTCGTTTATTGAGGTTGATGTAACAAACCTGTCAAACTGGCGCGAGGCCAACAAGGACAAATTTGCTAAGGCCTATGGTGAAAAGCTCACACTAACCCATTTGTTTGCACAGGCAACCGTTGCCGAGGTTAAACGATACCCACTACTCAACTCATCGGTCGAGGGAGATAACATTGTTCTCAAACGCGATGTTAACCTTGGTATTGCTACTGCTCTACCCAATGGCAATCTGATAGTTCCAGTAGTAAAGCGAGCAGAGACACTCAACCTGATTGGTATTGCAAAAAGCATAAACGACCTTGCCCAGAGGGCACGCGATAACAAGCTCAAACCCGACGAAATTACCGGAGGAACATTCACCATTACCAATCTTGGATCGTTCGACACCCTTACTGGAACGCCAATCATTAACCAACCGCAAGTAGCCATACTGGCTATTGGCGCAGTAAAAAAGAGGCCAGTTGTAATTGAAACCCCCGCTGGTGACGTGATAGCCATCAGGCAAATTTGCATCCTATCGCTATCGTACGATCACCGAGTAATTGATGGTGCACTGGCAG
Source organism: Bacteroidales bacterium Bact_07 (assembly GCA_001603415.1). Lineage (GTDB taxonomy): Bacteria > Bacteroidota > Bacteroidia > Bacteroidales > Tenuifilaceae > Tenuifilum. The sequence continues at coordinate 10,229 of LUYY01000136.1, forward strand.
GCCAATTCCTTAAATCGTTGCGCGATAGACTGGAAAGTTTTACATCATCAGATATCTAATTTAAACGATATTTTTCATGAAATAAATGGGATGAGTTTCATTTAAACTCATCCTTTTTATTGAAAAGTATAGCCTTTTTCATCAATTCAAAACAATATTCTATCAAAATTTAAGGTAACGGATAATATTTAAGAAACAAAAAATATTTATAAACGTAACAAAACAAAGGGATTAATGCTTGTGTCAGTTTAAAAAATCCCGTAATATTGTATGATAATTAACTTATTGGTTATATATTTGAAGAATAAAGTTTTATATTGGCTTGTTTAAAGCAGAAAAAACATTTTAGCTGACAAGTATTCGACAAATGAGGCAGGGT
>LUYY01000137.1 GCA_001603415.1 Bacteroidales bacterium Bact_07
CAATAAAGCATTGTAATTTACGATATTTGCTTAAAAGGTCAAGGGTTGGGTTGATAAAAAATTGAAGTATGTTGATAATTGGCTAACTTTGTAAAGTTAAAAGGAGATACAACCAATGGCAGGATTTAAGTTTTTTAGCACTCCAAAACCCAAGGGGTTTCGCTATAAACCTATCTACTACAATGAGCAGAAGGAGGAGATGCGTGAGCGCGAGGAGCGAATTCGTAAGGAGTTGGGTTTAAACGATAAGGATAAACCCTTTGTGCCTACCATCCGTGGCCAATTCCGAAATGCCCGTAAGCATTCGTATTTATCACGCAAACAGTCGAACATCAGGTTGATAATCATTATTATTATTCTTTTGCTAATCAGTTACTTTGTTTTCTATCGGTAGTATGGCCGACGTAATTCAACTGTTACCCGATTCCATTGCCAATCAGATTGCTGCCGGCGAGGTGGTTCAGCGACCAGCCTCGGTGGTGAAAGAGCTTTTGGAGAACTCCATCGATGCTGGTGCTCGCAATATTACCCTGATTGTAAAAGAGGGCGGGAAAGGGCTCATTCAGGTTATTGACGATGGAGTGGGAATGAGCGAAACCGATGCAAGACTTTGCTTTGAACGCCATGCTACATCTAAAATTCGCGAGGCAGCCGATTTGTTCAACATACGAACCATGGGTTTCCGGGGCGAGGCACTGGCTTCCATTGCTGCCGTGGCTGAGGTTGAACTCCGTACCCGTAGGGCTGTTGATGAGGTGGGAACGGAGGTTAACATTTCGGCCTCCGAACTGGTGAGCCAGCAACCGGTGGCTTGCCCTGCTGGCACTCAAATAGCCGTTAAAAATCTTTTTTTTAATGTGCCTGCAAGGCGTAAATTTCTAAAAAGCGATTCGGTTGAGTTAAAACACATCATTACCGAGTTTCAGCGCGTTGCCCTGGCATATCCTGAGGTTAATTTTAGTTTAAGTCACAACGGTTCAGAGCTATACCGATTGCCTGCTTCGGGGTTGAAACAGCGTATAATAGGATTGTTTGGTAAATCTATCAATCAGTACCTTGTGGATTGCGCTACACAAACATCCATTGTGAAAATTGGCGGGTATATTGGTAAACCCGAGGGGGCAAAGAAGAATGCTGGCGAACAGTTTTTCTTTGTGAATGGTCGATTCATGAAAAATCCTTTTCTGCATAAGGCCATCATGAATGCCTATAACCGTTTGCTGGCCGCAGATACCTACCCTTCGTATTTCATCTACTTCGATATCGACCCAAAGTCCATCGATGTAAATATACACCCCACCAAAACCGAAATAAAGTTTGAGGATGAGCGGATGATATGGCAGATTTTACATGCTGCCGTTCGCGAATCGCTCGGTAAATTTTCTGTGGTGCCACCCATCGATTTCGATTCGGCGCCGGGTTTCGATATCCCCTACCTGCCCAAAAATGCACCGGTTACTTTCCCCGGCATTGATGTTGACCCTACCTACAACCCTTTTGATGAACAGCCCAGAAGCTTGCATAAGCCACACAGCACCGATAGGCATCGTGAGTCGGTTACCGGGTGGGAGCAACTATTTACCGATTTGCCCCAGGAACCAAGCCCCATTCAAACCCGAATCGAAACCTTTGAGTCGGAGGGGATGCTGAGCAAGGCTCCCGAGAATACTAACCGTTTCTATCAGTTTAAGGGCAAGTACATCCTAACCACCGTTAAGTCGGGGCTTATGGTTATTGACCAAAAACGAGCCCACGAGCGAATACTATACGAGCAGTACATAAACGGCATGCAGACCGATATCAACCTAAAACAACGTGAGCTTTTCCCTCAGGCCATTGAGCTACTCCCTGCCGACTATGAACTGCTGATGAGCAATGCCGATGAGCTGTCGCGTTTGGGCATGGATATCAGCAACCTTAACCACAACACCATCAGCGTGAATAGCATGCCCATTAGTTCATCAATCACCGACCCCGCAAAACTGGTGGAGAACCTGTTGTCCATTATGCACGAAAACCAAGCCCTGCCTTTCGACGATGCTAAACACCGCATAGCATTAACCATGGCTAAGGCTTCGGCTATTGGCTATGGTAAGCAGCTTAGCCAGTTTGAGATGCAGGAGATTGTCGATAAGCTTTTTGCTTGCCACGAGCCTAACCTAACTGCCGATGGTAAAAAGATTATCGTTATACTTGAACTCGATGAATTTGAAAATCGGTTTAAGTAAACCCTAAACCTTTTTCGAAAACTAATGTTAAATGAATTTATAACTCTATTAGGATGATATTCGGGAACAGAAACCTTTTCAACTCCACACCACCCGTGGTGATGAACCTGATAATGATAAACGTGGTGATGCTGGTAATCACCTGGGTGATGGCAAGCACCTTTGGTATTGACTTAAACCAAATACTTGGTGTTTATCCACCGGGTTCGCCCAATTTTAGGCCTTACCAAATTGTAACGCACATGTTCATGCATGGTGGGTTGTTCCATCTTTTCTTCAACATGTTTGCCCTATGGATGTTCGGGCGCATACTGGAACAGGTTTGGGGTAGCCGTAGGTTTTTTATTTACTACATGGTAACCGGGTTAGGGGCTGTAACCATACATCTTTTGGTGAACTATTTGCATATACATGCAATACAAACCGATGCTGCGGCCATGCTAAATACCCCATCACCCGATGTGTTTGCTGCTTTTGTTACTCGCCATTTCCCTGAATACTACGATCAGGTTTACTCCCAGTTCCTCGATAAGTGGTACCTTTTTCCTAATAATCCCATTTATACCGAGCAGGCTGCTGAGTACACCCGCCAGCTAATTAGTTTACAGCAAAACATTCCTACTGTTGGTGCCTCGGGTGCCGTTTATGGCGTTCTGCTTGCCTTTGGCGTACTGTTCCCAAACACAATCCTGATGCTGCTTTTCCCACCCATACCCATAAAAGCTAAGTGGATGGTGATAATTTATGGCGGATTGGAGTTATACCTTGGTTTAACTCAGCCCGGTAGCAGCATAGCCCACTTTGCCCACCTTGGCGGTATGATTTTTGGCTTTATACTTATCAAGATCTGGCAAAGGCGTACCGATGTGTTTTATTAGTGTTGATATTTTACCTTAATTCGCTTAACTTTACTTAAACCTTTTGGGTGTTTACTAACTCGAACAGTAAAACATTGATATACTATGTCGATTTGGGATGAGATAAAAAGTTCGTTTCGGTTGGGTAGTAACCTCACCCGGCTTATTTATATCAACCTTGGTGTTTTTTTGGTTTTTGCGTTGCTAAGGGTATTCCTTTTTATGGCCGGTAGCCCGTCGGGCTGGATAACTAGTGTTTTGGCCGTTCCGGCCGACATCCATTCGCTTATGGTTCGCCCCTGGACTATTGTGACCTACATGTTCTACCACGAGGAATTTCTTCATATACTCTTTAACCTGCTTTGGCTTTACTGGTTCGGACAGCTGTTTTTGCAATTCTTTGCCCAGCGGCAACTTACGTGGGTTTACCTGCTTGGTGGTATTAGCGGGGCTTTGCTTTACATTTTAGCCTTTAACCTATTACCACCCTTTAAAGGCTATGCTGAACTATCGTTGGCCTTAGGTGCATCGGCTTCGGTATTGGCTGTGGTTATTGCGGTATCAACCCTGCAACCCAATTTTACGGTTTACCTGCTTTTCCTTGGAGCCGTTAGGCTTAAATACCTTGCCCTTGCCACTGTGGTTATCGATATTATTAGCATTCCGGTTTCCAATGCCGGTGGACATATTGCTCACCTGGGTGGCGCCCTGTTTGGCTTCCTCTACGTTGTTATGCTCCGTAAGGGCACCGATTTGGCAAAGCCATTTTATCACTTAGCAAGTATTAAGTTCCCCAAGCGAAACCGAATGAAGGTGACCTATCGCAGCCATAATGCCGATTACGACTATAACTACAGTAAAGCACAAAAACAAAAACAGGTAGATGATATTCTCGATAAAATTGCCCGCTCAGGTTACGATAGCTTAACCAAGGAGGAGAAGGATATTCTGTTTAAGGCTAACAACAGGAACATTAACTAATGCTGATTGTTCGGGTAATTCACCGTGTATTGGTAGGGGTAAATGTGTTTTTTGCCCTTTGTCTGGTGCTTACCTATGTTAGCGTTTATATCAACCCTGAACAGTTCTGGTTTGCAGCCCTATACGGTTTGCTCTATCCCTTTTTCCTGATTATAAACCTGATATTCCTGCTTTACTGGATATTCCGCTGGAAATGGCTTGTGTTTATTTCGTTAATGGCTATTTTGCTGGGCATAAATCACTTCAATGGATTTGTGCGGCTTCCGTATGGTAATTCAGGCAAGCATTTGAAACCCCATTTTAAGGTGATGACTTACAATGTAAACCTTTTCAGGCTTTATTCATGGTCAAAACTTAAACCATCGTATTCCAATGTGTTCAACTACATCAAAAACGATAGTTTTGATGTGGTTTGCCTGCAGGAGTTTTACCTCAAGGAGGGGAAGTTGAACCTTGAACAGGCTAAGCAGCAATCGGGCATGGATATTTACCCATCGTACATTCTTAGGCGTTCAACATCGGCTTACGGTTTGGCTATTTTAACCAATTTGCCCGTGGTTCGCACGGGTGAGATTTCTTTTCCTAACTCCTTTAATGCCTGTATGTATGCCGATATTGTGAAAGGCGCCGATACCATTAGGGTTTACAACCTGCATCTGCAATCAACCAGGCTTAAGGAGCGCAACTTCAACTTTTTGCTTCGCAATGAGTTTAAGCTCGATAGCAAGAACTACGACGAACTGAAAGATTTGCTAACCCGACTTGGCGTAGCCTTTACCAAGCGTGCCCGACAGGTAAACTTGGTGGTTCAGCATATGCGGACTTGCCGCTATCCAATTCTTATTTGTGGCGATTTTAACGACTCCCCGGTCTCGTACACCTATCACACCCTAACGGCTAAACTACACGATACGTTCAAGGATGCGGGCACCGGAGTTGTGCCTACCTTCAGCGGCCTATGGCCTTCGTATCGAATCGACTATGTGCTAAGGGATAAGCTGTTCAGCACAGTATCGTACGCCAGCCCTCGCTTAAAATTCTCTGATCATTATCCGGTTGTGGTTGAGGTTCAGCTATCGGGTAACCGCTAACCCTGCCAGGGTAAATGGTTTAAATCGACATTGCCGCCTGATATGATTATGCCTACCCGCTTGTTGTGGAACAGTTTGGCATTTTCCATGATGGCCGCCACCGGAACCGCCGACGATGGCTCAATTATAATCTTCATCCTTTCCCAAACCATGCGCATGGCATCAATAATCGCCTGTTCCGATACGGTTAGTATTCCATCGCAGTGCCTATTTATGATGGAGTAGGTCAGGGGAGATAGAGAGGTAAGTAGCCCATCGGCTATGGTTTGCGGCTTTACCGACGGGTAAATGGTGTGGTCGCGGAGCGACCGGTAGGCATCGTCGGCATTTTTGGGCTCAGCGCCAAGAACCTTAACCTTTGGATACCGACCCTTGACGTAACTAGCTGTGCCACTGAGCAATCCACCGCCCCCAACGGGGGCTATAACAATGTCAAGGTTGGGCTCGTGCTGCATCAGCTCAAGCGATGCCGTTCCTTGCCCGCATATCACGTTAAAGTTATCGTATGGGTGGATGAATGTGGCACCGGTTTGCTCCTTAATGCGCAGCATGGTTTGTTCACGATCGTTTTGGGTAGGGGGGCAAAAGGTGATAATTCCCCCGTAGCCCGCAACGGCTTTCTTTTTGATTTCGGGAGCGTTTTCGGGCATTACAATATAGGCCGGAATACCTCTCTGCGATGCAGCTAAAGCCAACGCTGCTGCATGGTTGCCAGAGCTATGGGTAATAACGCCGTGTTTAGCCTCGGCGGGGTTTAGCCTGAGAATGGCATGTGTGGCACCACGAAACTTGAAAGCACCTACCCGCTGAAAGTTTTCGCACTTCAGGTAGGCGGAGCATCCTAGTATGGAGTTCACGCTTCGGGATGTAAAAATAGGAGTGTGGTTTATGTGATTCTCAATGAGGTTGAAGGCATTTTCAATATCTAAATGACTTGGAACGGTTATGTCCTGCATTGCCATGCTGTTTACTTTTTGGGGTTACTTTTTCCTTTTTTAATCGATTCAAATTCCTTGAATCTATCCAGTATCCGCTCACGTATTTCGTAATCGGTTGAGGTTATGATGTAGCTCTCATCAAACTTTAGGAACTCCATAAACTCTTGCAGCTGAGCGCCGGTTAAGCCGGTTAGGCTGTTTACAATACCCGCGTTAAACTTACGCTCGGCTATGCGCTTACGCCTATCCTTTTCAATGGCTTCGGCAACCTTCTCGTTTTGCCTTTGGTACCAATCCTTGCCAAAACTTAATCCCATGGTTGGCTGTGGCAGGTTACGTAAGTTCAAGCCCTTAGTGATTTTAAGGAAGTATAGCTGAATAACCTCCTGCTGCTCTGTTACCTTTGTTTTAGTCAATTTCAGGTTGGCGAACTCGCGCAGAAACCTGTCGTAGGTGCTAAAGCGCGATATCTTAACCTCCTCAATCTGGTAAACCTTAGGGGTAAGCGTAAGTTCATAGAAAAGGGAATCCTTATTGAACTGTCCCCAGTTCAGTACATGCTTGGTGTGATAGCCAATGGCGGTGATACTCAGGCTATCGCCCAACTTAAAGGGAATACTAAAGTAGCCCAGCAGGTCGGAGATACAACCCTTTTTCTGGGTGATATTCAACACATGCGCCAGCCCAACAGGTTCGTGGGTGTAGTAATCGGTAACCCTGAAGTTGATAACGCGCAACGAGTCGGGCACCGGAAGCAACACCTGTGCCCTAAGGCTGCTGTGGGCGGCAATTAATGCTCCTAGCGTAAGCAATAGAAAACACTTTCTCAAAACGAGTAGATTTTCCTCAAATATAGCACATTCAGCAAATGGACGAATAACCTTGCCAGCTCTTTAACCCAAATTAACCGGGTGGGTGATTTTGCTTTTGGGGGTTATTCGTTTGATTGGTTGAGAGGTTTGAAAACAGGGGTTAATCCAGCGTGGGCTATCTTTGCTCAACCAGGATGACAAGGGAACGTCCTAAACTGTCTTGAAAAATCTGTCTAAAGAATAGGGGGTCAAACCAGTAAACGTCCATATACGTTGTCAAGTTGTTGATTTCGTCAAGGCTTTTTAAATCGCTTCTTTTATTGTCATTGTCTGTTTGTTTTTATGTTACGATTCGGTCGTCTTACCATTGGCTATAACGGTTGCGGCTATGCGCCGTTTTAATGGCGTATAGCCGATGTTATGTGCTGTTCGAAAACCGACAGTAAAACCTTTGTTACCGTAGTTTTTTCTTATTTTCTATCATTCAATTCTCACCTGAAAGGTTGAGCTTTATTTTATTTTTAAAATTGGAAAAATCATCAAACCAGTATTGTTTGTAATTTTCTAATACACTTGTTATACTTTGACTAGTTTTAAATAATAATTTTACATTTATTGAAAAACCATTATAA